>NZ_JBARZC010000033.1:0-21905 GCF_049649345.1 Henriciella sp.
CTGCTGAACGACATCAATCCCAATTGCCGCGTCACTGAGGGCGCGTTCGACGGGGATGCTTATCTTTTCAGATTGGCCTGCGCAGGCGGACCGGACGGCGAGCTTGCCGGCAAGCTGACCGTCGGGGAGACCTCCGCGCAGCTCACTGCAAAGGGCTGGACCGGCACGGCCCAGCGCCCGGTTCCCGTTATTGTTTCCGCGTCTGCAAAAAAGCTCGAAACAAGCTGCGGCTGACCATTGTCCATTGCGGCTGTCTCGTTGCAAAACTGTGCAATTTCAATGCAAAAACCGGCAAGTTTTTTTGTGGACCTTCCCCCGCGTGATGTTTAGTAACTGGGTGTGAAGACTCATACAGACGGTCGTCGCGGCGCCATTGATTGCGCGCTGCGGCCCCACAATATATCGGGGCATATGGCAAAATTCATTCCTGTAGAGACGTTCGATATCGTCATTTTCGGCGGTACCGGCGATCTTTCTCAACGAAAACTCCTCCCGGCGCTCTATCACCGTTACCTCGACGGCCAGATCCCTGAGGATTCGCGCCTCATCGGCGTGTCGCGCACGGAGCTGAGCGACGAGGCGTTCCGCGACTTTGCGCTGAAGGCCTGCAAGGCCTCGACCGGCAAGGACTTCAAGGCCGAAGACTGGAAGGGGTTCGAGAAGCTTCTCTCCTATGTCGGCATGGATGCAACGAAGGCAGACGCGGACTGGAGTGGGCTGAAGGACAAGCTCGGCGGTGACGAGCGCCCGGCCATCTTCTATCTCGCCGTCACGCCGAAAATCTATGTGCCGATCTGCGAGGCGCTCGGCAAGGCAGGCCTTTCCAAGGGTGATTCACGCGTTGTCCTGGAAAAGCCGATCGGGACCGATCTGGAATCTGCGAAAGCCATCAATGCCGGTGTCGGCGCCGTCTTCCCTGAAGACCGCATCTACCGGATCGACCATTATCTCGGCAAGGAAACAGTCCAGAACCTTCTCGTCCTGCGCTTCGGTAATACGCTGTTCGAGCCGCTCTGGAACCGCACTGCCATCGACCATATCCAGATCACTGTGTCCGAGAGCGTCGGCGTCGGAGACCGGGCCGGTTATTATGACAGTGCAGGGGCTGTCCGCGACATGGTGCAGAACCACCTGCTGCAGCTGCTCTGCCTGATCGCGATGGAGCCGCCAAACTCCGTCTCTGCCGACGAAATCCGGACCGAAAAGATCAAGGTGCTCAATGCGCTGCGTCCGGTCGATATGAAGTGCGCCGACCGCGAAACCGTGCGTGCGCAGTACGGCCCCGGCACGATGGATGGCAAACAGGTCAAAGGCTATCTCGAAGAGCTGGACAGCGGCGAGAGCGACACAGAGACCTTCGTTGCGATCAAGGCCTGGGTCGACAATTGGCGCTGGGCGCGGGTGCCGTTTTACCTGCGCACGGGCAAACGGATGCGAGCGCGCCATTCAGAGATCGTGATCCAGTTTCGTGAGGCGCCGCATGCCATGTTCGGCGAAGAACAGGCCCATTCGAACCGTTTGATCATTCGCCTGCAGCCCGATGAAGGCGTCCAGCTTTACGTCCAGATCAAGGAGCCGGGACCGGGCGGCCTGCGGGTGCAATCCCTGCCGCTCAACCTCTCCTATGCCGAGACGTTCCAGGTGCGATATCCGGACGCTTATGAGCGCCTGCTCATGGATGTGGTGCGTGGCAATCTCGCCCTCTTCATGCGCCGCGAGGAAGTCGAGGAAGCCTGGGAGTGGGTCGATGGCCTGCTCGAGGCCTGGGCCGATTCAAAGACACCGATGCACACCTATTCTGCCGGTCTTGAAGATGGCCCGGTTGAAGCCCGGATGATGCTGCGCGAAGATGATCGCGACTGGTGGAGCAACGGAAAATGACAAGCCTGCACCCCAAGCTGAAAGAGGTCACAGACCGGATCGAGGCGCGCTCTTCGGAGACGCGCTCGGCCTATCTGGACCTCATCCGCGCGCGCAAGCCGACCAGCTTTGCCCGCGAGAAACTCGCCGATGGCAATCTGGCGCATGCGTCGGCGGGGTGCGCGGTCATCGACAAGACGCAGCTCCTCGGCGCGTCCTGGCCCAATATCGGCGTCATCACCGCCTATAATGACATGCTCTCGGCCCACGCGCCCTATGAGCACTACCCTGAGATTCTTCGCGATGCGGCCCGCAAAGTGAATGCGACCGCGCAGGTCGCCGGCGGCGTTCCGGCCATGTGCGACGGCGTCACCCAGGGCCAGGAAGGCATGGAGCTCTCGCTCTTTTCCCGCGATGTGATCGCGCTCGCCTCTGCCGTCTCGCTCAGCCACGACATGTTCGACGGTGCGCTGCATCTCGGCATTTGCGACAAGATCGTGCCGGGTCTGATGATTGCGGCGCTGCGCTTTGGCTGGCTGCCGCACGTCTTCGTGCCGGGCGGGCCGATGCCATCCGGCCTGCCAAACCCGGAAAAGCAGCGCATCCGGCAGGAATATGCGCTTGGCAAAGTCGGCCGTGACGCGCTCCTGCAAGCCGAATCCGAGAGTTACCACAGCCCCGGCACCTGCACCTTTTACGGCACGGCCAATTCCAACCAGATGCTGATGGAAATGATGGGCCTGCACCTGCCGGGCGCCGCCTTTGAAAACCCCGGCACACCGCTTCGCGAAGCGCTGACGCGCGCCTCGGTCGAACGCGTCGTGGAGCTGACCATCAAGCGCGACTACACGCCGATGGGCGAGATGGTGGACGCGAAAAGCTGGGTCAACGCCCTGGTCGGCCTGATGGCGACAGGCGGGTCCACGAACCACGCCCTGCACATCCCGGCCATGGCAGCGGCCTCAGGCTATCAGATCACGCTGGAAGACTTCGAGGATGTGAGCTCCGTCACCCCGCTCCTCTGCCGCATCTATCCGAACGGCCCGGCCGATGTGAACCATTTCCAGGCGGCGGGCGGCATGAGCTTTGTCATGCGCGAACTGCTCGGTGCCGGCCTTATGAATGCCGATGCCAAAGGCGTGATGGGCTCCATCTCCGAACATGCAAAAGAGCCTTGGCTCGATGATGGCAAACTCGCTTTCCGGGACGCGGTTGAGACGAGCGGCGACACCGACATTGTGCGCCCCGTGTCCAATCCGTTTCAGGCCGAGGGCGGCCTTCGCATGCTGGAAGGGCCGCTTGGCAGAGGCGTGATCAAGGTCTCCTCGGTCAAGGAAGACCGGCGCGTGATCACAGCGCCCGCGCGGGTCTTCGACAATCAGGAGGCGCTCAAGGAAGCTTTCAAGGCCGGCGAGCTCGACAGGGATGTCGTCGCCGTCGTTCGCTTCCAGGGCCCGGCCGCCAACGGTATGCCGGAGCTTCACGCCCTCTCGCCCGCGCTCGGCGCGCTACAGGATAAGGGCTTCCGCGTCGCGCTCGTTACAGATGGGCGCATGTCCGGCGCCAGCGGCAAGATCCCGGCGGCGATCCATGTCGGGCCGGAAGCGGCCCGCGGCGGACCGCTGGCCCGGGTGCAGGATGGCGATGTCATCACGCTGGATGCAGAAACCGGCCGGCTCGATCTCGATATCGATCCGAGCGTCTTCGAGGCGCGCGAGCCGGCCCAGTTCCGCCCGAACATTACCGGGCAGGGGCTTGGCCGCGAGCTGTTCTCGGCGTTTCGCGACAATGCCGACCGGCCAGAATCCGGCGGCAGCCTGTTTGATTTCTTCCTGCCGGGGAATTTCTAGGCATGGCAGAAACCGTTCTTGTCGGTGATATTGGCGGCACCAATGTCCGCTTCGCGGTTGCGCGGCGCGGCTTTGCAGGCCACCCGGTTATCTCGGACGTGTCCGTCATGCCGGGTGATGATTTCGAAGATTTTGACGACGCATTGACCGCCTATAGCAAGGAGCTTGGCACGAAAAAGCCGGGCAAGGCCCTTATCGCGCTGGCCGGGCCTGTCGATGAAGGCCGCGTCAAGCTGACAAACCGTGACTGGCTGGTCGATTCAAAGCGGCTTGAAGGCAATTGCGGCTTTGAGCGCGTCCGTCTCGTCAATGACTATGCCGCCATGGCGCGCGCGATACCGGAGCTACCGGATTCTGCTTTCACCGTCGTTCATGCGGGCAGCCCCGATGAGGATGGCCGCGAGCCTATTCTTGTGTCCGGGCCTGGAACGGGCGTTGGCATGGCGACGCTCATACCGGTTGGCGCCACGAGCTGGCGGATCCTCACAGGTGAGGGCGGACACGCCGCTTATGCGCCGAGCACGCCGCGTGAATGGGCGCTCTATCAGAAGCTTTTGGAACACCACGGCTACGTCTCCCGGGAACTGGTGCTATCAGGCTCCGGCCTCGATGCTGTGCACAAGGCGCTCTGCGAGATCGACGGATTGGAGTGGAATGAGATTCCACCCGCCAAAATGCTTGAGCTTGCTCGCCAGGGCGATCCGGTCTGCCTTGATATTTGCCGGATCCGTGCGCGAGGCACGCTTTACGCCCTTGGCGATGCGGCCCTGATGAATGGGACGAGGGGCGGGGTCGTGATTACGGGCGGCGTCGCTGAACGGCTTGAAGAGTGGCTGCTCGAGCCGGAAGCGCTTGAGCGCTTCATGGACCGCGGCCCGATGAGTGATTACATGCCGCCCATTCCGGTTCGGCTCCTGAAATCCGGTGAAGCGGCGCTGATCGGCGCGGCCGCCCTGCATCTCGACGAGGTTCTCCCATCATGAAAACCATGACCGCCTTCCGCAGCGCTATCGAAGCAGCGCCCATCGTGCCTGTGCTGACCGTCTACGAAGCAGACCATGCCGAGCCGCTCGCCGAAGCGCTGATGAAGGGGGGCATTACGAGCGCTGAAATCACGCTGCGCACGCCCGCGGCGCTTGAGGTGATCCGGCGCATGAGCGACGCCTTTAAAGACTTCCTTGTCGGCGCGGGCACCATCATTTCAGAAGGCGATGTCGATGCTGCGCTCAAGGCCGGCTCAGACTTTCTCGTCACGCCGGGTACATCGCCGCTCCTGCTTGAAGCGCTTGGGAGCCATGACGGCATCATCCTGCCGGGCGTCGCCACTGCGAGCGAAGCCATGGCGCGTTTCGACGAAGGCTTCGGTGTCATGAAATTTTTCCCGGCCGAAGCTGCGGGCGGCGCGAAATTTCTTAAATCTCTGGCCGGTCCTCTGCCGCATATGGACTTCATGCCGACAGGCGGCGTCACACCTCAGAACGCGGTCGACTATCTCTCCCTGCCGAATGTGATCGCGGTTGGCGGCTCATGGATCGCGACAAAGGAAGAGATGGCAAATGGCGACTGGGCCGCGATCACCGAAAAGGCGAAAGAGGCGGTGAAGATCGGGCGCAGCGTCTAGCGCTATTCCGGGATATCGCTCGCCGGCAGGCCCGCGTCGCGCCGTGTGCGAAAGTGGTCTTCGAAGGCGACGATCATGCAGCTCGCAATGATGATCACTGCGCCGGCCCAGAGCTGCCAGCCGGGCCATTCATCAAAGAAGATCAGCCCGAGGATCGCGCTCCAGACAAGCGCCGTATATTCAATCGGCGCAAGCCGCTGGGCGGGCGCTTTGGCATAGGCGAGCGTCATCAGGAACCAGACGCTGTAGCCGAGCATGCCAAGCAGCAGGAAGAGCGGGATCGATGCCAGCGCCGGAAATCCGAACAGGCCGAAAGTGATCGGTAGCAGAGCAATGGCGGGTACCACATTGGTAAACATGGCAATCGTCGTCGCGTCTTCCTTCGTCGCCCGCATGCGCAACAGGACGAGCACAAAGGCATAGCCAATCGTCGCGGCGAACAGGGAAACGAGGCCGAGCGTGCGATTGCTTTCCTGACCGGGCATCTCGCTCGACCCAGAGCCCCATACCGCGAGAGCCACGCCCAGAAAACCGATCAGCGCGGCGCCCACGGCGACGGGACTGATCTTCTCGCCAATCACGATCCGCGCGACCGGCGCAACCATGAGCGCAGCAGTGAAGCCAAGCGCCGTTGCTTCGGCGAGGCGCAGCTGTGTGAGGGCATAAAAGAAGGTGAAGGCGCAGAAGACCTGGAGCAGGCCACGTATGGTGTGAAACCGGATCGCCTCCCCGCTCGGGCGCGGCCGTTTCTTGGCGCGGAAGACGGCAAACGCGATCAAAGCGCCGAACAGGAAGCGCCAGGCGAGCAAATGATGCAGGCCTGCGCCCGGGGCAATGCCTTTCACCAGCGCATCGATACCGGTCCCCATCGCGATCGCGATGACGGCAAGCAGGATCGGAGCGGCAAGCAGGCGGGTCAGCATCAGCCGGCCCGTTTAGCGGCTCGGACTGAACTGCGCCAGTCACGTTTTGATGTCGATTATTCGGCCGCCCTGGCCGGTGTCAGGCTTTCGCGCACGTCTGCCGCGATCTCATAGGAGCGGTGGCGGGCTGCCTCGTCATAGATGTGGGCTGACAGGATGAGTTCATCGGCGCCTGTCCGATCGATGAAGGCGCTCACCTTCTCCTTCACAGTCTCAGGCGAACCGACAGCAGAGCAGGACAGAATGCTTTCAAGCATGACGCGCTCGTGCGGCTGGATATCTTCATCGAAGGAAAGGTCCGCCGGCGCGAGCCGGGTCGGCGTGCCACGGCGAAGATTCACGAATGTCCGGCGCAGCGAAGAGGCGAGACGGTCTGCTTCTTCGTCGCTGTCTGCGGCGATCATATTGAAGCCGAGCATGACATAAGGTTTTTTCAGCTGGTCCGACGGCTGGAAGGTCTCGCGATAGATCTTGATCGCCTGGTCCATGGCTTGCGGCGCAAAGTGCGAGGCAAATGCGTAAGGCAGCCCAAGATGGGCGGCGAGCTGCGCGCCGAAGAGCGAGGACCCGAGAATCCAGAGCGGGATATTCGTGCCGCCGCCGGGGACGGCCTGCACGCGCTGGCCGGGTTGCACGTCGGCGAGCCATTGCTGCAGTTCGACGACTTCCCGTGGAAACCGGTCCTCGCCGCCAACCAGCGTCCGCCTCAAGGCGTGGGCAACCGCCTGGTCCCCACCCGGCGCGCGGCCAAGGCCAAGATCGATGCGCCCGGGATAGATCGCTTCAAGCGTGCCGAACTGCTCGGCCACCATCAGCGGGGCGTGATTGGGCAGCATGATGCCGCCGGCGCCCAGGCGAATATTCTCGGTGTCCTGTCCGGCATGAGAGATCATCACGGCCGTTGCCGCACTCGCGATGCCGGGCATGTTATGGTGCTCGGCAAGCCAGTAACGATTATATCCGAGCCGGTCGCCATGGGTGGCCAGCCTGCGGGCGCGCGCGAGCGCATCCTGCGGATTGGAGCCTTCAACAATCGGGGCGAGGTCAAGTATCGAAAACGGGATCATGCCCGTTATCTAGGAAGGGGGAGCGCCGCTCACAATCTCTGAGGCGGCGAATGTGGTCTCAAGCCGTCAGGCGGCGTCGCGTCGGGGCTTTGCCACGCAAACGCGGTTGCGGCCTGATTTCTTGGCTTCGTAAAGCATTGCATCAGCCTCTTCGAGGCTTGCCTCAAGGCCGCCTTCCGTCGTCAGCGGAGCAACGCCGAAACTCGCTGTGACGCGGGCTGTCTTGCCTTTGTGGGAGATCACACGCCGCTCAATGGCGGTGCGCAGACGGTCGCACGCCTGGCGGCAATCATCTTCGGTGACATTGGACAGAAGCAGTGCAAACTCCTCGCCGCCCCAGCGGGCCGCGCGGTCGAATGAGCCCCTTAGCTGTTTCTTCGTCACTGCCGCAACTTCGATCAGAACCTGGTCACCAAAGGCATGACCCAGCTTGTCGTTCACGGACTTGAAGTGATCGAGGTCAAAAATGGCAATGCAGGCTGGATAGTTGATCCGCTTCATGCGCTGGACCTCATCATGCGCATGGCGCTCGAAGGAACGGCGATTAAACAGGCCGGTCAGGGGATCGGTTGCCGCCATGGCCTCCAGCATCGCCTGATAGCGTTCCATCTGATACTGGTTCTGCGCGGCGATGGCGCCCATCGGGCCCGCGACACAGCCTGCGATCAGGAGCGTGGTGAGCAGGAATTCCGAAAATTCGCTCGGCACGCCAACAAAGTTGACGATGAGAAGCGCAAAGATCACCGCGAGAGACAAGGCAGCGGCGACGACGAAGGCAAAAAAGCCGAACGCCCTGTAAGTTGCGCCCTTTCCAGGGCTGAGCAAGTCGCTGTTGCGGTCCATCATGGACGATGGTCTAGCAGAACAGAGCGAACAGCCAGGTAATTGTTTCGGTTAAATTTTATCGACCTAGAGACCGCGCCGGGTTGGCAGACCGAAGCCCGTCGCACGGTCGCAGGCCCAGTCATCGCCAGAGGCACAGGCTTCCTGGATATAGCGCTTGCCTTCGGTGCGCTGCATGGCGCCGCCCTGTCCGCGGTACAGCATCGAGCCATACCCCGCGCAGCCTGTCTGATCGCCGAGATCGCAGGCCTGTTTGTAGAGACGGCGCGCATAGGGGTAATCGACATCGCCATCATTGCCCTTGAAGCTGATATGGCCCTGCTGCATGCAGGCGTCAGCATCCTTGCCGGTAAAACAGGCGCGGTCATAAAGACCTTCGGCCTTTTCGTAGTCCTGCGGCCCAGCCTGGCCCTTGCGGTAAATGTCGGCGAGCTTTCTGCAATTGCGCGCCCAGACAGCCTTCTGGCGGCTCACATCGTTGCAGGCGGCCGAGTAGCGTTCGACCGCATCATCAAACCAGCCTTTTTTGACCGCGCGGTCGGCATAGAGTTCATCTGCGTCGGGTTTGGCGATCTGCTCGCGGCCAAATTGCGCAGAAGCGCTCGGCGCGAGGGCAAAGGCCGAGGCGAGGGTGAAAAGGGCAAGCAGGGGGCGGGTGGTCATGTTGGGTCTCCGGTCGATCGTATAGAGTAACACTTATCAATATGGCAGATTTCCGGCGGGCCTCTGCAACTGGCCTTGTCAGCTGCAGTTGAAAAGCGCAATTTGCCCTGAATAATGAATGAACGGGGAGGAGGTTCAGTCATGGCTGCGCGTGATCAGGCGCCGATAGGCTCCGGCTTTGGCCCCAAATCGACCGCCCGCGAGGTTCTGGAGGGCATCGACCTCACAGGCGTAAACGCTATTGTCACAGGCGGCTATAGCGGGATTGGCATAGAGATGGTGAAGGCGCTCGCCGACGCTGGCGCTCATGTCACTGTCCCGGCCAGACGGCTCGACGCCGCAAAAGCCGCGCTCGCCGATGTGCCGCAGGAAATCGCGGTCGGCGAGATGGATTTGGCGGACATTGCGAGCGTTCGCAGTTTCGCCGGCGACTATGTGGCTTCCGAACGCCCGCTTCACATCCTGATCAACAATGCCGGCATTATGGCCTGTCCGCTGGACCGGGTGGGACCGGGCTGGGAGAAGCAGTTCGCGGTCAATCATCTGGGGCACATGGCACTGACGCAGGCGCTTGAGCCCTCCCTGGCGCGGGCCGGCGAGTCCCGTGTTGTAAGCCTGTCCTCGACCGGCCATGTCCGCAGCGATGTGATCTGGGATGACCCGCACTACAAAACACGCGACTATGACAAGTGGGAGGCCTATGGGCAGGCGAAATCGGCCGATGCCCTGTTCGCCAATGCGCTCGACCGGCGCTGGAAGGCAAAGGGCGTCTCGGCATTTTCGGTTCATCCGGGCGGCATCTTCACCCCGCTCCAGCGCCATCTGCCAGAAGAGGAGATGGTCGCGCTTGGCTGGAAAAATCCGGATGGCTCGATCCCGAAGGCTGTCCAACGGATGTTCAAGACGCCGGAACAGGGCGCCTCAACGGCGGTGTGGGCTGCAACATCGCCAAAGCTCGATGGGCGCGGCGGCGAATATTGCGAGGATTGCGACATCGCCCAGCTGGCCGGCGAGACCAGCCAGCGCTGGGAGCATGCGCGCGAATGGATCTGCGATGACGCCCGCGCCGACCGGCTGTGGACGATGAGCGAAGAAATGCTTGCTGAGGTGTGACTGCATCAGGAAGGATGCCCGCGATATGTACGCGCCGAAGAAACTGAAGAAATATCCGGCCCATCTGGGGCGTGGCGGCACGGCTTTTGTCCTGCCGGAAATGACCGGCGGCATGGAATGGTATGAGCGCTATGGCGAGCTCCACCCGGATGATGGAGCCGATGGCAGGCTCGTCTCCATGCATACATTCGAGACCGGCTGGGACAGCTGGGAGATGCACCCGTCAGGGCATGAAATCGTCATCTGCACACAAGGCGAGATGACGCTCAAACAGGAATATCCAGATGGCCGGATCGCGGACGTTACGCTCTCGCCGGGCGATTATGTGATCAATGATCCGGGCGTCTGGCACATCGCAGATATCGACACGGCGCCCGCCAGCGCCGTCTTTATTACATCGGGGGAAGGCACCCGGCACCGGCCTCGATGAGGTCTTAATAGTCAGGCGTCATCGGGCGCCCAGGAGAAGAAGAAATGAAATCCATCAAACTTGTCAGTGTCATCGCAATGGGCGCAGCGCTTGCGGCGTGCGCGTCCAATACAAATGATGCCGGTCTTGCGCCTGCCGATGTGCCGGAGCCGCCGATGCTGGACGCGCCTGCGGTTGATCTGGCGCGGGTCAACGCGGCCGTCGTCAATCCGGAGCGGCCAGAGACCGATGTCGAGCGCGACGAGATGCGCAAGCCCGGCGCCGTGATCGAATTCATGGCGCTGCAGCCCGGCGATACGCTGGTCGAAATGGAAGCCGGCGGCGGCTATTTCACTGAGATATTCTCGGCCTATCTTGGCGATGAAGGAAAGCTCTACATGCAGAACCCGGCCGCGTTTGACGCGTTCCTGGGCGATGCAGCCGAGGTCCGGATGGAAGGGCTTGAGAATGTCGAATATCTCAAGGCCGACTTCGATGCGCTGACCCTCGAGGATGAGACTGCCGATGTGGTGACCTGGTTCCAGGGCCCGCACGAGCTCTGGTACACGCCTGAAAGCGGCGCGAAGCTGGTGTCCAACCCGGACAATGCGTTTCCCGAGATTGTCCGCATCCTGAAACCGGGTGGCACCTTCGTCGTGGTCGACCATACGGCGCCTGCAGGCTCACCGGCGTCGACGGGCGGTGACACGCACCGGATCGATCCGCAAATTGTCCGCGACCTGGCGATGGAGGCCGGTCTCGTTCTCGTCGCCGAAAGCGATCTCTACGACAATCCCGATGATGATCTCACAGCGAATGTCTTCGATGAGAAGGTGCGCGGCATGACGGACCAGTTCCTGATGAAGTTTGAAAAGCCGGACGCTTAGGCCCGGCCCCGTCAGGCTCTGTCCCGGGGCGCAGGTTGCTCCGCCTTGTCCTTCCCATGTGATACTGTGCGATCATCTTGACGGGTTTCGCAGGCTGAAGGACATGCATCAGCGATGACGACCACCAATGACACTCTGCCCGCCAGCCGTTCGCGGACGGCGTTGTGGTTCGGCCTGGCGCTGGGCGGGGCTGTCATCATCCTCTTCGTGCTGGGCAAGACAGGTGTGCTCGGCTCGCTCGAAGCGTTCATCGCCCAGATGCAAGCCTTGGCCGATACGCCCTGGGCGCTGCCAGCGGTGATCGCGCTGTTCTGCGGCGCTGCCCTGGTGGGCATCCCGCAATTCGGTCTGATCGGAGCATCCGTTGTCGCGTTCGGGCCTGTGAATGGTGCCCTGTACGCCTGGCTTGCGACCATGGTGTCGGGGGCGCTGACCTTTTGGCTGGGCCGGTTCAGCGGAGAGGTGGCTGTGGCGCGCCTGTCCGGCAGGCGGACGCAGAAGTTCACTGATTTCGTCTCGCGCAACGCTTTTGCCGCGAGCGTCATCGTCCGCAATGTGCCCACAGGGCCGTTCCTGATCGTGAACATGGCGTTCGGGGCCGTGCGGGCAAACTTCCTCGCCTTCCTGGCCGGGATGGCCCTCGGCATCATCCCGAAAATCCTGCTCGTCACCTTTGCCGGCCAGAGCCTGATGGCGGCGATCAAGGGCTCACCGCTCGTCGCGGCCGCGCTCGCGGGCGCCGCCGTCCTCGTTTTCGCCGCCGTCTGGCTTTATGCGCGCCACCGGCGAAAGGAAGGCAAAATTATTGCCGTGGATGTCGCCGAAGTGGTTGACAGCGATAGCGAAAATCCCGATTAGTCACGCTATGCGCAAGAAATTGCCCCTGCTGACGCTATCCAACCTGCTGCTTACCGGCCCCTGGCCGGTCGCCGCCGGACGCTAGCCGTCTGGCGCCTGGTCAGGGGAACGCTTCAAGCCTCGTACACTTCAACGTACAGCCACCAAGTTTTCCGACAGGCCAGACAAGATGACGACCGACAAAGACCGTATTCTCATATTCGATACCACCATGCGCGACGGCGAGCAGTCGCCCGGCGCATCCATGACCCATAGTGAAAAGCTCGATCTTGCCGATCTGCTCGAGACGATGGGTGTCGACATTATCGAAGCCGGTTTCCCGAATTCCTCGCAAGGCGACTTTGAAGCCGTCCGAGAGATTGCACGCCGCTCGAAGTCTTCCGTGATTGCCGGCCTTGCCCGCTCGACGCCAGGCGATATTGACCGCTGCGGTGAAGCGGTCCGTGCCGCGGCGCGCCCGCGGATCCATACCTTCATCTCGACAAGCCCGGTGCACATGAAGCACAAGCTGCAAATGGGCCCGAACGCCGTGCTCGAAGCGGTTGGCCGGTCGGTGGCTCAGGCGCGCAACCTCGTCGATGATGTCGAATGGAGCGCCGAGGATGCCACCCGCACCGAGTTCGACTTCCTGTGTAAATGTATCGACGCGGCCATCACGTCCGGGGCGACGACGATCAACGTGCCGGACACGGTCGGCTACACCCATCCCGAAGAATACGGAGCGATGATCCGCGCCCTGCGCGAGACAATCCCCGATTCCGACAAGGTGGTCTGGTCGACCCATTGCCATAATGATCTCGGCCTCGCCGTCGCCAATTCGATTGCGGGGGCGCAAAACGGCGCGCGCCAGATCGAGTGCACGATCAATGGCCTCGGCGAACGCGCCGGCAATGCCGCGCTGGAAGAAGTCGTCATGGCCTTCAAGGTGCGCGGCGACTCTCTGCCCTTCGAGACAGGCATCGATACAACGCGGCTGGCGCGGGCCAGCCAGATGGTCAGCCGGATTACAGGCTTTCCCGTCCAGTACAACAAAGCAATCGTCGGCAAGAACGCCTTCGCCCATGAAAGCGGCATCCACCAGGATGGCATGCTGAAGAATACCGAGACCTATGAGATCATGAAGCCGGAAGATGTCGGCGTCTCGAAGTCTTCGCTGGTCATGGGCAAGCTGTCGGGGCGCAATGCGTTTCGCGACAAGCTGAAATCGCTCGGCTATGAGCTCGATCAGGACTCGCTGAACGAGGCGTTTCGCCGGTTCAAGGATTTGGCCGACAAGAAGAAGCACGTCTTTGATGATGACATTCTTGCACTCGTCGATGACCAGCTCTCGGCCATGGGTGAGCGTGTCGCCTTCAGACATTTGCGCGTAATCGCCGGGTCGGACGGGCCTCAGAGCGCCGACCTCACCGTGCTTGTCGATGGCGAGGAAAAGTCTGCGAGCTGTACCGGCAATGGGCCGGTCGATGCGGTATTCAATACGATCCGCACGATTGTGAACCATGAGGCGAAGCTCGATCTCTTCCAGGTCCATGCCGTGACGGGCGGTACCGATGCGCAGGCTGAAGTCAGTGTCCGTCTCAAGGGCGAGGGCATCATGGCGGTCGGCCGGGCCTCTGATCCCGACACGCTGGTAGCGAGCGCCAAGGCTTACATCCATGCGCTGAACAAGCTCGAAGCAAGACGGATGAAGCGGATAGCTGCCTAGGTCTGGCTTGAGCAGCGCGCAGAGTGATTCGCGCCAACCTGCAGATTGTTTACGATGTATGAATCGCTCAGCATTAATGCTGAACGTTTCGTTTGCGAAACGACAGGGCCCGTGCGAGAGGATCCTTGGGATAGCCCGCCACTATTGTTGTTTGTCTTGTCGGAACGGTTCGTTCTGTTTGTCAACAGTCTTTCACTTGCGTTAACCGAGTGGAAACGGCATCTGTGTTACAGGGCTGATCATAATCCACACCTGCGCGTAGCGGGACTGTCTCGCTGCGCCACCAGAAAGCGACGTTACAAATGATCGGTAGCCTTCTCGGCATGCTCTCCACGGATATGGCCATTGACCTTGGGACAGCGAACACGCTCGTCTATGTAAAGGGTCAGGGCATCAAGCTCGATGAGCCATCTGTCGTCGCCTATATGAACCAAGGCGGGCGCAAGGTCGTCTATGCGGTTGGTAACCAGGCCAAGCAGATGCTCGGCAAGACACCGCTCAACATGGAAGCCATCCGCCCGATGCGCGATGGCGTGATCGCGGACTTTGAAGTCGCCGAGGAGATGATCAAGCACTTCATCCGCAAAGTGCATAATCGCCGCGCCTTCGTTTCCCCGCTGATCATAATCTGTGTTCCAAGCTCTGCAACAAACGTTGAGCGCCGCGCCATCCACCAGTCCGCTCTGGCCGCCGGTGCACGCGATGTACAGCTGATCGAAGAGCCAATGGCCGCTGCGATCGGTGCAGGCCTGCCAATCGAGGAGCCGGCTGGCTCCATGGTTGTCGATATTGGTGGCGGCACGACCGAGGTCGCCGTCCTGTCGCTGGGCGGGATCGTCTATTCGCGCTCTGTCCGTGTTGGCGGCGACAAGATGGACCAGGCGATCATGAACTATCTGCGCAAGTCCAAGCAGATCATGATCGGTGAAATGTCCGCCGAGCGGATTAAGAAGGAAATCGGTTCTGCCAAGGCGCCGGAAAGCGGCGAAGGGCTGACCGTCATGGTCCGCGGTCGCGGCACGACCGATGGCGTCCCGAACGAGGTAGAAGTCAACGAAGCCATGATGGCCGAAGCGCTGGCTGACCCGGTCGGCGAAATCGTCGAGGCGATCAAGCTCGCGCTCGAAGCCATGGCGCCTGAACTTGCAGCAGACATCGTCGACCGCGGCATCGTGCTGACAGGCGGCGGCGCGCTTCTGCGGAATCTCGACGTTGTCATCCGTCAGCAGGCCCAGCTGCCTGTCATGATTGCCGATGATCCGCTAAAATGTGTCGCAAATGGCTGTGGCTATGTGCTGGAAAATCTGGTGCGCATGAAAAACGTGCTGTCGCCGGAAGTTTAGGCTCTGCCCGGTGGCGGCAGCTGGACTGAATTGCGGCTTGCCTGAATTCGCGGTTCAGCTCAAAGTTTAGAAGTGTGGTCGGAGGCCAGAAGGGACGTCCATGGCCCGTATGCGAGGAAAGCGATTTAAAGGCCGCCCATTGAGGCGATATGCCCTTTTTATTGCCTTGGCCGGCCTTTTCGGCGTTCTCCTGCTTCAGACATCGCCGCAGCTGCGCGCCATGGTTGATCCTGCGCGCGCCTCAGCGGCTGATCAGCTGACAAGCTCTGCGCGGCCGGGCCTCTGGGACCGGATTTCGGGGAAAGCGGCACGCGATGCCCGCATCCGCGAACTCGAATCCGAAGTGCGTGAGCTGACCCGTTATCGCTCTGTCGCGATATCCATGGCCGCCCGCCTCGAAGCCTATGAGGACATGCTCAACATCATGGGCGAGCCGCCCGTGCGCGGTGTCACGGCCCGGATCACATCTGAAACCAACGGCCCGTTCCGCGAGGCCATTCTTGTCAATGCCGGCCGACTGCAGGGCGTCGAAGACGGCGCCTATGCCGAGAATGAAGGCGGGCTTGTCGGCCGTGTCGTTCAGCTCGGCGAGCGGTCCTCGCGCGTCTTGCTGGTGACGGACTTCAACTCGCGCGTGCCTGTCATGGGCGAGGCGAGCGGGCTTCGCGCCATCCTGTTTGGTGACCGCGACGATCTCGGCACACTGACCGATCTGCCGGAAGACGGAAATTTTGTCCTCGGCGAGCGGGTTCTCACCTCAGGCGAAGGCGGCATCTTTCCGCGCGGCATCATTGTCGGGGAAATCGTTCAGCGCGGCGGTGATCTGCGCGTCGACTTCGGTATGAGCGATTCCCAGGGCGGGTTTGTCCGTCTGATGCCCAGCATGAAGATTCCGACACCTGAAGAGGTGCCGGTGGAAACAAAAGAAACGAGCGAAACCGAGACAGCCGCATCTGAAGACGGCGAGGCGCCCGGCGCACAAAGTCCGGGATCCCCCTGATGGCCCGGAAGAAACAGCGTTTTGCGGGCATCGCCCGCTTCTGGGGTGAAGCTGGCCCGACAAGCCGGCTGGTCATCGGCACAGTTCTCGTCGTCATCATCGGCCTTGCAGGGCTGAACCCCCAGACACTGTTCGGAAACGAACTGGTCTGGCCTTATGCATCGCTTGTCGCGGCGATAGGCTGGGGCAGGAGCGGGCTCGCGCTGCGGCCGATGGCGATACTCGTCATCCTTGGTGTGGCTCAGGATGTCAGCGCCTATGCACCCCTCGGCTGTTTCGGCTTCATAAACCTGTCCGTCTTCGGCCTCAGCGCTGGCATCAGCCGGACCTTCGACCGCGAGCGCGCGCCGATCATCACAATCATCGCCCCGGTCGTCCTCTACAGCTTTGCGTTCAGCCTGGTCTGGCTCCTCGCCAGCTTTGCCAGCGGCCATGTTGTGCAGATGTCCCCCCTTATCAGCGCGTTTGTCGTCACCTACTTCCTTCATATGCTGGTCGCGCCCGTCTTCAATCTTGGCCGGCGGATCGCACCCCTGACAGGGAGCCTCGCATGAGCAGTCAGAAAGACTTCGAAGATCGCCTGAGCCGCCGCACGGTTGCGACGGGCCTTGCCGGGGGACTGATGTTCTCCGGCCTTGTTGCGCGCCTGGCGCAGCTGCAGCTGTTTGAAGGCCAGCGCTATCGCGAGATCGCTGACGAGAATGGCGTCAAGCTCGACCTTGCCCCGCCGCTGCGCGGGACGATCTATGACCGTTTCGGCGTGCCGCTCGCCTCACACCGCCAGGCGGGGCGCGTCTCGATCATCCGCGAACAGACCCCTGATGTCGAAGCGACACTCGCGGCCGTTTCGAAACATATCGACCTGCCGCCTGACCAGCAGGTCCGGATCGCCCGCGCCGCGCGCCAGCAGGCGGCCTTCCAGTCGACCATCGTCAAGAGCGAACTGACCTATGAGGATTTCGCGCGTATGTCGCTGATTGCCGCGGAGATCCCCGGCGTGCAGGTCGACATGGCGCCGACGCGCTCCTATCCGCGCGGGCGCGATTTTGCGCATGTGCTCGGCTATGTCGCCAAGGCGAGCCAGGACGATCTCGGCCGGCTGACGGAAGACGTGAGCGACGAGGAGACCCGTCTCCTGACGCGCCTCTTCAAGCATCCCGACATGCGCACAGGCCGCTCAGGGGTTGAGCGTTATGCAGAGTCCTGGCTGCGCGGCGAGCCGGGCTTCCGCCGGCTGGAAACCAACGCCGCCGGGCGCGTCATCCGCGAGCTCGACAGTATGGATCTGGCGCCGATTCCGGGCCGCGACATCGGCCTGACCGTCGATGCCGAGCTGCAGAAGTTCGCGATAGACCGTTTCGGCGAAGAGAGCGGCGCAGCGGTCGTTCTCGACATCGAGACAGGCGCCATCCTGTCTTTCGTCTCGACGCCGGCATTCGACCCGAATGATTTTGTGAACGGCATCTCCTATGCCGACTATAATGAGCTGCGCGAGAATGACCGCTCGCCGCTCTATCACAAGGCCTATGACGGCACCTATCCGCCGGGCTCGACCTATAAGATGGTGGTCGCCACCGCGGCGCTCGAAGCCGGCATCGACCCGAATATGCGGGTTCACTGCAACCGTTATTACCGCTTCGGCAACCGGACCTGGCACTGCTGGAAACCGGGCGGCCACGGCTCGGTCAACATGCACTGGGCCATCAAGGGCTCCTGCGACGTTTATTTCTACGAGATTGCCCGGCGCACGGGCGTTGAACGGATCGCCGACGTCTCGCGCCGGTTCGGCTTCGGCCAGCGCTGGGAGCTCGGCCTGACGGGGGGGCGCGGCGGCACGGTTCCTGACGATCCGTGGAAACGCAAGACGCTGGGCGAGCAATGGTATGAAGGCGAAACGCTCAACTATGGCATTGGCCAGGGCTACCTTTCGGCCACACCGCTTCAACTGGCCCTGATGTCGGCGCGGATCGCAGCGCGCGGCAAGCTGATCGAGCCCTATATTATTGGCGAAGGGCCCCGGCCCGATGACCCCATCCCCAATGCCGAACCGCTTGATGCCGACATGATGGACCGGATGAAGGCTGGCATGTTCGGCGTGACATCCGAAGCGGGCGGGACTGCATGGCGCTCAGGCGATCTCGGCCTTGGCGGGCCAAGACTTGCCGGCAAGACCGGCACCGCCCAGGTGCGCCGGATTACCGAAGCCGAGCGCCGGACAGGCGTTCTGAAAGGCGACCAGCTTGCCCGCAAGCTGCGCGACCACGCCCTGTTTGTAGCCTATGCGCCGGCCGACGATCCGAAATATGCGATCTCTGTCGTTGTCGAGCACGGCGAAGGCGGCTCCAGTGCCGCCGCCCCTGTCGCCCGCGATATTCTCGCCCACGCGATCAAGCGCGATTCCCGCAAGGCGCCGAAATGGCAGCAGACCGCCAGCGCGCCCTCCATCCGCACCTCGGATTTCGGCTCGCCCTGATGGCGTGGTCGCCCAGCGCATCGGCCGCCCGGCCCAGCGAGCGCGATTTCGGCGCGACGCTTGGCGCCTTGCCGTGGGGGCTGGTCCTTTTGCTTGTGTCTGTCGCCTGTATCGGCACGGCAGCGCTCTTCAGCGCCACCTATACCAATCCTCAGGAAGCCGCGCTTCCCGCTCGCCATGCGGTGCGCTTCGGAATGGCGCTGGTGCTCTTGCTGGTGATCGGGCTTGTGCCGATCGGCGTTTGGCTGAAAGCCGCCTGGCCGGCTTATTTCGTGACGCTCGCCATGCTGCTTGGTGTCGAACTCTTCGGTGTCTCAGGCGGCGGGGCACAGCGCTGGCTGCCACTCGGTCCGGTCAATGTGCAGCCATCCGAATTCATGAAACTCGCGCTGACCCTGGCGCTTGCGCGGTATTATCACAACAATCTCACCAACCAGTCCGGGCGTCTCTTCATCCATCTGCCGCCGCTTCTGATGATCCTCGTGCCGGCCGCGCTGATCTTCAAACAGCCCGATTTCGGGACGACGCTTGCACTGTTTGCCGCTGGCGGCGTGCTGATCTATCTCGCCGGCCTCTGGTACCGGGTGATCGCCGCCGTCGTGATTGCAGCACTTGCAAGCGCATGGCCGGTCTATCAGTTCGTGCTCGAGCCGTATCAGCGCGAACGGGTCGACACCTTTATCGCCCAGCTCACAGGCCAGGCCGTCAACACGCTCGATGACGGTTATCAGATCGAACAGGCGAAGATCGCGATTGGCTCAGGCGGGATGCAGGGCAGGGGCTTTATGGAAGGCATCCAGGCGCAGCTCGACTACATCCCGGAGCAGCATACAGACTTCATCCTGACCGTTATCGCAGAAGAATTCGGATTTCTCGGTGCGACAGGCCTCCTGATGATCTGGGCCGTGATTCTCGTCTGGGGACTTATCATTGCGGGCCGGTCGGTCAGCGTGTTTGGCCGGTTCGCGGCCGTTGGATGCGTCGCGACGGTGGCCTTCTTCATTCTTTTCAATGTCGCTATGGTGCTCGGCCTCGTTCCTGTTGTGGGTGTGCCGCTGCCTCTGGTCTCTTATGGCGGCACCGTTATGTTCACGACCATGGCCTGCTTCGGCATCATCGTTTCTGTCCATCTCGGACAGAAGGAACGCCTCGCAGCTCAAGGGGGAATCTAGGGGACAGCCTTGCCCCGATACACCGAGAAGCGTTGACCTTTATCCCACCGCGGATAGTGTCCCGCGAAAATCATTTCCTCTAGGGAGCAAAGTATGGAAATTGGTCGCAAGACAGAGACCTGGGGCTCGAAGTTCGGGTTCATGATGGCCGCTGTGGGCTCGTCTGTCGGCCTCGGCAATTTCTGGCGCTTTCCCTACACCGCTGGCGAGAATGGCGGCGGGGCGTTCATCGCCATCTACATCGCATGCGTCGCCCTTATCGGCCTGCCCCTCCTGATGGCCGAATATGCCATGGGCCGAAAGTCCGGCATGTCGGCCATTGAAGGCGTCCAGTCTCTGGCGCGCGCCGAATCCAAGAGCCTCAATTGGGGCATTGTCGGCTGGGTCGGCACACTGACAGCAACCTTCATTCTCAGCTTCTACGTGGTCATTTCCGCCTGGCTTCTGGCCTTTACGGTGCAGGCCATCGGCGGGGGATTTGCTGAAATGGACGCGGCCGCATCTGGCGCAAACTTCAACAATATCATTGGTCAGGGGGATCACCCCCTCGTCTCCAAATGGTATATCCTGCTGCTGCTGGGGTTGTTTCTTGCGACGAACGTCTTTGTGGTCGGCAGGGGCGTCAAGGGCGGGATTGAGCGGGCTGCTACCGTTCTGATGCCAGCCTTCTTCATCATGCTTATTGTGGTTGTTGGCTTCGCCCTGACAACGGGTGATTTCGGACAGGCGGCGGCCTTCCTTCTGGAACCAAAGTGGGATCAGGTCGGATTCAACACCTTCCTTGAGGCGATTGGACAGGCCTTCTTTTCGATTGGTATCGGCGTTGGCCTGATGATCACTTATGGCGCGTATCTCTCACGAGACACCAATATTCCGCGCGCCTCAGGCATCATTGCAGGGTCCGATACGTTGGTCGCGCTGATCGCCGGCTTTGCGATCTTCCCGATCGTTTTTGCTGCGGGTCTCGACCCGGCTGGCGGACCGAGCCTGTTCTTTATCTCCATGCCTGTTGCCTTCGGTTCCATCCCGGGCGGTGAGCTGATGGCGGTCGTCTTCTTCGGCCTTGCTCTCTTTGCAGCTTTCACCTCCTCCATCTCGCTTATGGAAGTGTCTGTGTCGTGGCTTGAAGAGCGCCAGGGCGTAACCCGTTTCGGTGCATCACTTGGGATGGGGGTTATCCTGTTCCTGGTCGGTGCAGCCTATGTGTTCGGCCCTGAATATCTGGACTTCATGGACTTCGTGACCGGCAACATACTCTTGCCGCTCGGCGGTTTGCTGGCGGTGATCTTTGCCGGCTGGATCCTGTCACGCGACATGCTGACAACGGAAATCGGAGAAGGCACAGTGATGAATATCTGGCGCTTCCTGATGCGCTGGCCGGTGCCGCTCTTCCTCGCCTTCATCCTGTTCTTCGGCTTCTTCGACAAGATCCAGCAGCAATACAATGTCCAGCTGCCAGGCTTCATGACGACATTGCTTGGCCCGAACAATGAGCTGCCGGCTGAGTAGCTCTTGCGGTCGTCTGAACGGAGAAGGGCGCCTCACCGGGGCGCCCTTTTCGTCGTCTTGGATGTCGGCTCTACTCGGGTGCAGACAGCTTTTCGCTAAGCTCCAGATACGTCGCTGCAGACGTCTGATCTCCGCTTGCAAGATAGAGCTGTCCTATGGTGTGGGCCGTCCTGGCGCGGTCAGCGCGAGATTCGGAGAGATCTGACACCAGCGGTTTCAGCAATGCGATCGCGCTTTTGTACTCGTCCAGCTCGACCAGGGCCGCTGCTCGCAGCTTCCGCACGGAGGCGCGTTCGAAGCAGTTCAGATTGGATGACCAAAGCGCTTCTGTAACCGAAAGAGCCGCTTCGGGCTCGCTGTCGTCAACGAGTGCGGTTTCGGCCTCCATATAGGCCGCACCATGCGCCGAGCTGAAAGTGGTTGCTGTGCATGGTTCGGCCTGCGCGCCAAAGCCGGTCACTACGGTGAGACCTGCGAGGGTGACAAGTGATCTCATCTGACGCTCCCTGAGAATGATATGATATTACATGTCAGGTATTCGCCGCGCAATCAATCCGTGATCGAGCCTGCGATCACGGACCGTCTGCCTCTAGCCGAAATTCTTGGCGA
>NZ_JBARZC010000034.1:0-3997 GCF_049649345.1 Henriciella sp.
CATCTGAACGGGCCAAAGCTGGCACAGCTATCGAGTATCGCGATGTATTGGTGAACGGTGTGATCACATCAGTTCGTACGCGTAGATCGGCTCATTCGCATGATCAAATCTTGATCCAGGCGGACCCGATTGCGGACATGCTGCGCGGAGGGTTCGACGTCGATCGGGAGACGATTTCCTATTTCAGCGCCGAAGAGGGGACTTCCATGTCGATCGACGTGCCCTCGGGGACCCTTCGGTCGAACGGTGTCGTTGCAGGGCAAATCACTGTCGCGGAGCCAGAAATGGCGCCATCCCTCTGGCTCGATCCGCAGACGATCAGTTCGCTCACAAGCACCGAGCCGACGCGTTTGCCAGATGGCACCCTTGCGTTCGAGACTAATGACAGCCTTAAGCGCTCCCGTGAGCTGGATCTTTGGGTGAATGGTCGGCCGGTAGACGGGTTCAGCGCTGAGCCTCAGATGGTTGGCTCGCTCCTGCTGGTGCCGCTACGCGAAGTGGCGGCAGAACTGGGACATGACATCCGAGTAGAGGCTGGCGCTGTGTCCATTGTGAGGGTGCAGGATTCCAAGATCGTACGGCTCGATCTGGCAACGGGTCTCGTGTCGGTAAACGGTATTCCGTCAGGTGTTACACCGGACCTCGCGCTGGCGGACCTCGAGACGCTTCTGCTGCCTCACGGGGCAGTGGAGCTGATGACGGGAACGCGTATCTCTCTAGTGCCTGGAACAGATCGCGTCCGTGTGACCTTGGACGACCGGCTCGACGGGGCTGCGGTTCCCGTCAATGCGGGGCCTGGGAAAGGCGATGCCCCGTTCACGCCAGAGGCGCTCAGCTATCAGCTCAGCGATCGTGGACCCGTGCGAGCTGAATTCTCCAGTCGCGTTGCACAGTATAATTCACGCCTCACCTATGAGAGTGCAGGCGGGCTCGAGAATAGTGAAGAGTTGCAGCCCGCATGGGCGTCTCTTGACGTTCAAAGCCTTGATGGGTGGAGCGGCAGTGCTGGCGACTACACAGATCGCTTCAGGGAACTTTCCGGGGTCGATGTTTCGCGTGTACGCGGTATGTCCTACCGCGAGCAAACCGAAGGCGGTGGCCTTTTGGCTGTCGCTGCAGGGGCGACGCTGACTGGCGCCGAACAAATCAGCGACACGGCGAACAAGCCGAAATTTGGCGGATTTGCGGGTGGTGTGCGCCTTCTCAGTGAAGATGGCACGCAGGAAATTGGAGCGTCCGCCAAAACGGAAGACGATGGCAACACATCTGCTTTTGTTGTGTCCGGACAGCAGGTTTTCGACCGTTCGGCGGCGCCAGGCCTGCTGGAAACAGGCTATGTCTCTGGCGATGCCGGCTATTTCAGCACGGCGTCCGGGACCGGCCTTGATGTGCGGGCCCGCGCTGGGGCGCGCTACCGTCTGACAGATCGGATCGGTGCGACCGTCACCGTCTATCATGACGGCGAGAAATTTGCCGAGATAGCGGATGACGCGCGCTTCGAAGCGGTTTTCGACAATAGCGTGGGCGCGCGAACCGGTGGATCGGTTTCCGCTGACTGGCGCAGCGCCAAATCCTGGCAGGTCATGCAGAATTTGTCCCTCAGGGGCCGCGCCGCCATCAATCATAGTGACGGGTCGACGGCTGAAACAGCCACCAGTCTGGAGGCCCGGCTGGCCGGGCGTATTGGTGCAAAAGGGCCGGATGTCGTGATCACTGTCGATCACACTGAATTGGAAGCCGAAGGCCGATCGCGCGCTCTGGACAGCGTCGATGCGAGGGCCATTCAAGGCTTTCACTGGGGAACGGTTCAGGCGCGCTATGTCTCCACGGACGGCGATGAGGACGACCGTGAATTAGCAGTGGTGGCCATCCAATCAAATCCCTTGGAAAAATCGCTGGGTGACGCCGCATTTGTGTCGGTTGCGCCGTCAGCAACGCTAGGATGGATCGAGAACGACGTATCTGTCCGTGCAGGCGCGTCGGCAATGTTTTCCACGGGCCGGAAACTTGGTGACCGTCTCACCATCGACGGCCAGGTCAATGCGCGCTCAAGTGTTGACCCGGACGATCTCGGCACACAGTATTTCACAAATCTTCAGGCACGTTACCGGGTTGATGCCAGAACTGAATTTGTGACGAGCTATGTGGATGATCTCGATGGCCGCAAGGATCTGTCGGTCGCTTTGCGCGGCACGATTCTCTTCAATGAGCCGCGCCGGGTGAGTGAGCGACTGACCGAGCAAGGTCTTGTGACAGGCACGGTGTTCGTCGACCTCAATCGCGACGGTGTCCGCCAGAATGACGAGCCGGGGCTTTCCGGCGCAAATGTCAAAGTGCATGGCAGTGGATTGTTGCTCGCGGCCGATAGCGATGGCCGGTTCACGGGCCAAACCCTGAAACAGGACGCGGTGGTTTTGTCGGTCGCGCATGATAGCCTTCCGCTTGGCTATCGGCCGCCGGAAAGCGTCTTGGCCGAAACGTCCGTTTCGGGCGCGAAGCCCGCCAATATTGACATTCCGGTAGTTCGAACCGGTCAGCTGAGCGGAGCGGTTTTCATCGATCTCGATGAGAATGGTGCCGCCGGGCCAGCTGATCAGCGTCTTGAGGGCCAAGCCATCCAGCTCATCAATCTCCGCACAGGCGAGATCCGAAAGGTGTCCTCGGCCTCGTTCGGGCAGTACGGGTTCGAAAATGTGCCGCCTGGATCGTACAGGTTAAGAGTTCTCGTCGGCTGGCAGGAATATGCCGTCGATATTGAACTTGGAGAGGAGCAGTTCTCGAATGAGGCTCACATCGCGATACCTCCAGACCTTATAGGCGTTGAACCTGCCCTCAGCGCGGATCCGGCAGTTGAGGCTGGCGCAGTGTAAAAAAAGCCCGGCTCGCTGCATGCGGCCGGGCTTTAATTACGGGGGCTTGGGATCGCCCGGAAAGCTTACTCTTCGTCGTCAGCCATAAGCTCGTCGCGAGAAACTTTCTTGTCTTTCACTTCGACGTTCTCAAGCAGGTAATCAACGACCTTGTCTTCGTAAATCGGCGCGCGGAGCTGGGCCATCGCGTTTTCGTTCTGCTGGAAGAATTCCAGCACCTGGCGTTCCTGGCCGGGGAAGCGCTGGGCTTCGCGGATCAGCGATTGCTGGACTTCCTGCTCGGAAATCTTGATGTCCTGAAGGCGGCCGATTTCAGCGAGCACGAGACCGAGGCGCACCCGGCGCTCAGCGATGGTGCGATACTCTTCTTTCAACTCGTCCTCGGACTTGCCTTTATCCTCTTCGCTCGCCCGGCCAGCATCCATTTCAGACTGGAGCTGTTGCCAGATCTGATCAAACTCCATGTCGACCATCTTAGGCGGCAGATCGAAGTCGTGTGCATCGTCGAGCGAGTCGAGCAAGGCCCGTTTTGCCTTGGCGCGTGAGGCTGAGTCGAGTTCGCCTTGAAGCTGGTCGCTGACGAGCTTCTTCAGTTCATCAAGCGAATCGATGCCGAGGCCCTTGGCAAACTCTTCATCAACGTCAGGCGTCTTCGGAGCCCGAACTTCGTGCACCTTGACTTCAAAGACGGCGGCTTTGCCGGCCAGATGTTCTGCCTGATAGGCTTCAGGGAAAGTCACTTCGACGTCTTTTTCGTCACCGGCCTTCAAGCCGACGAGTTGTTCTTCGAAGCCGGGAATGAAGCTGCCGGAGCCAAGAACGAGTGAATGTTCTTCGGCGGCGCCGCCTTCAAAGGCTTCGCCATCGACTTTGCCGACAAAGTCAATCAGGACAGCATCGCCATCGCGCGCTTTCGCGGTCTTTCCGCGGGCTTCGTACTTCTTGTTGTTCTCGGCGACACGGCCGAGCGCCTCGTCCAGCGCTTCGTCGTCAACTTCGGCGACAGGGCGAGTGATCTTGATTTTCGAGGTATCGGCCGGTTCGAAGTCCGGCATGACATCGACATGCATGTGGAAGGCGAGGTCTTCCTTGCCGTCGAGCACGGCCTCCATGTCGCTCTCCATGTG
>NZ_JBARZC010000035.1:0-5765 GCF_049649345.1 Henriciella sp.
GCGCTGAGACGCGCGCCCTTAAGGCCGAGGGACTTGTCCTGCACCTCCTCGCGGAGGGCGACACCTACGAAACAGAGACTGGCCGCATCACGCCGGCCCCTTGGCGCAAAGCTACAGTCGGCAATGAATATGCAGATACCCCCCTTGTTTCCGGTACCGGTATTACCATTCCCGGTCAGAGCCTCGCGGACCTGCTTGGCGAGGCACTGGTCGACAATTCTGCTGCGCAATCGCTGGAACGACTTACCTTGCCCGCAGGACGCGGCATCCAGACCGGCCTGGTTTTCTCCTTCAGTCAGCTGGATGAGAGCCAGGGCTATTGGGGCCGCGACGAGAACGGTAACGGCGCCTACACGATCGCAAACATCCGGCTGGATATTCGGCCACTCAGCGTGAAAATTGAGGACAAGGAATGAGCAAGACTTCCCGTTTCGCCCTGGCCATTCACGGCGGTGCAGGCGTCAAACCTGACCGTGACTACAGCGAAGTAGAAGCGCATCTGACGAAACTGATTGCACACGGCGAAACGATGATGTCGGAGGGCGCGTCTGCCGTCGCCACAGTTGAGACCATGGTAATCGAACTTGAACAATCGGGCCTTTATGTCGCCGGCCGCGGCGCAGCCCCGTCCAAGTCTGGCCGATACGAGCTCGACGCTGCCATCATGGATGGAGACGGGCCTCGGGCGGGCGCCGTAGCATCAGTATCGCGCACCAGGTCACCGATTAGGGCAGCGCGCACAGTGATGGATACGTCGCCCTACATCATGTTCGTCGGCGAAGGCGCCGACGCCTTCTGCGCTGCACAAGGTTTGCCGGAGGTCGAAGACGCGGAAAGCTGGTACCGGTTGCCCGTCGGCGTGTCTGCCAAGGAAACGCAGATGAATGAACTTTCGCACGGCACGGTCGGCGCAGTGGCCCTCGACAGCCAGGGCCGACTGGCGGCAGCAACGTCTACCGGCGGGCTGTTCGGCAAGGAAGCCGGCCGGGTCGGCGACACGCCGCTCATAGGCGTCGGAACATTTGCAAGCCGGACCGTCGCCGTTTCCTGCACGGGGCTTGGCGAATACTTCATGCTGGCGGGCGTGGCCCGAGATATAGAGGCTCGTATGACCTATTCGGGACGGCCTTTGGCCGATGCCGCACAGGCGAGCCTCGATGCTGTCGCTCGCCTCGGCGGAGATGGCGGTCTTATCGCGATTGCTGCCTCAGGCGAAATCGTCATGCCTTTCAATTCACCTGGCATGAAACGGGCCTGCGTCCGTGAAGGCGAATCCCCGAAAGTCAGCGTTCTGTAGGGATGTCCAAATTGGTGTCAGACTAAACCGGCCTGAGCCGACCCTGCGGTGTTGTCGAAAGCCCTTCGCATCAGCGTGGTTCATTGGTGCCATTCTAACTCCCCAAGGAACTCGGTCGCCATCTCAATAATTAGCCGAGAACTCGCACTTGCCTTTCCAACGACGCGACAGAGCGATGCTGCAATCCTCTTTGAATCGCGCGGTCTTATCGCTGGATAAGCCACCCTACCCTGAACGCTGTTGGAGACGGGTTCGCCTTAGACTGACAGCACCATCTGGGCCGCACCGCCGTGGCTGCGCGCAGAATTAATTTCACATATTGCCCAATATAGCTGTTTTATATTATTCATACGCATAACATAAAGAGAGAGTCGCCGCAGGGGACCCAATCGGCTGACACAGATGAAGTATGGCTGAAAGGCAGGAGACCAGGCCGCATGATAGAGGATAAGAGAACTGTATGACAAAAGAAAAACGGATTCTGCTCGTCGGCGGTGGCGGACCGACGGGGCCGATCATTGTAAATTCTCTCCTGGCGGAGGGACATGAGGTCTCTGTCATGAACACAGGACGTCACCCCGTCGAGTATGACGCGCCGGTCGAACGTATTATTGCAGACCCGAATTTCCTTGAGCCTGTACAGGATGCCGTGAGGGGCCGGTACTTTGACACGGTGATAGCGTCGTACGGCCGGCTGCGGTTCGTGGCGCAGGCCCTCACCGGTCATGTCGAACACTTTATTGGCGTGACCTCTACCTTCTATCCCAACTGGATCGATCCGCCGGCCACGATGCGGCCAAGTTCGGAAAGCGGCGTAGAGCGCGACTGGACAGCAACCTATCTTGATGAAGGTGGTGCCATGCCGCCTGAAACGCCGCTCGATCCGGTTGGCAAATTCGGCCAGCGCGTCGTCGAAACCGACACTGCGCTTCAGTGGGCCCATCGCCATGGTGACTTTATAGGAACCGTCCTGCGATATCCGAAAATTTATGGACCTCGCCAACCTGGCGCAACGGAATGGAGCATCATCCGCCGTCTGCTCGAGGGGCGCGAGCGGATCATCGTCCCCGAAGGCGGCTTTCTGCTTCAAAGCATCCTCTATGCCGAGAACGCCGCTCGGATTGTTCTCGCAGCTGTTGCAGACCGCGACGCGTCAGGCGGCCAGATCTTCAATTGCGCCGATCCAGAACCGATCACGCTCCGCAAATGGATCCGTCTGATCGCTGAAACCATGGGCAAGACTGTCGACATGGTTTCAGCGCCGGCTGCAATCGCAAGGCCTGCCTGGCCATATGCGCGCTGGCCCCTCACAATTGGTCACCACATTCTTGATACCAGCAATCTGGACCGGCTGAACTATACGCCCGTACCAGCGCCCTCGGCGCTGCGTCGCACGGTCGAATGGTACCTGGAAGATCCCAAGGAACGTGGCACAGCCGTGGAATCACAACTACGCGATACGTTCAGCTACGATTTGGAAGACCGCATTCTGGCACAGCTGGACAAGGCGAAGTCCGAAATCGAGGCGATGGATTTCCCCGAATTCGATATGTCTCACTACTATGCGCATCCCAAAAGCGCTGACGATGGGAAACCGTCCAAAAAGTCGTCCGCTTAAGTTGGCATGCTGCCGGCTGATCCCGGCGCGGCGGGCCCGGTTTCTCCAAACCGGACCTCGCCGGTCGTTTCGATGTCCTTGCGGAGCGACCGGGCCGCGACGATATAGGCGATAATCGACAGGACACTTGCCAGCACGCCGGCCAGGAGTGCGAACCGCAGGGAATTCTCGCCCAGAGATGGGCGCAATATATCACTCACAAATCCGATCACGAGCGGGCCAAGACCGAGCCCGATCAGATTACCGATCAGCATCTGGATTGCCGCCGCCCTCGCCCGCATGCGGACGGGCGCGAGGGTCTGCACCGTTGCGATCAGTGGTCCGATGAAAACCATTCCCAGCGCCAGCGGAATAGCCAGCGCCCCGATGGCGAGCAAGCTGTTGTCGAGAATGATCACGATCGGCCAGAATGGCAGCGAGACGAGCGCTGCAATCGCCGGCACATACATGTTCCACCGCATATCCTTCCGGCTCAGCCGGTCGGCAACCACACCGGAAAGGAAGGTGGCGGTGCCGCCGCCAAGCCCGACAAAGAGCGCCAGGATCAAGCCCACATCCGCAGGGTTCAGTCCATGGGACCGCATCAGAAAGGACGGCACGAACATCGTCACGCCGTAGCTCGCGAAAGCGCTGAGCCCGCCGCCGATGATCAGCCACAGGAAAGACTTGCGCTGCCAGAGTACCTTGACCGTATCGACAAGCGTCGGATTGTCAGGCTCATCGGCTTTACCGAGGCGGAGAGGCTCTTTCACGAAGGCCATCAACACAACTACAAGAACGAGCCCCGGCAATCCGGCCGCGATAAAGGCGACTCTCCAGCCAAATTCCTGCGCGATCCAGCCGCCGCAAAAGAAGGCGATCATCAGCCCGACATTCACACCGACAGCATAGCCGGCCTGCGCCGTCGCGCGCTCATGAGGCCTGAACAGATCCGATATGAGCGACTGTGATGCAGGACCGGTCCCTGCTTCCCCAACGCCGGTAAGCACACGGGCGATCAGCAGTTGCCAGAACTGGGCGGCGAGCCCGCAGGCTAGCGTCATCAGACTGAAAAATCCCAGCGACCAGGCGATCAGCCTCTTGCGACTGGTTCGGTCCGCCAGCATGGCCAGCGGCACGCCCACCGTAGCGTAGAAAAGCGCGAAGGCTGGCCCGGCAAGCAGGCCGAGCACCGTATCGGACACGCCAAATTCCGCCTTGATCGGATCGAGCAGGATCGCGACGATCTGCCGATCGACGTAATTCACGCCGTAAATTGCGCTGAGAATTACGACAACGACGAACTTGTTCTGGTGCTGGGGACCGGTCATCGGATTGCCGCTCGATTCTGTTTCGGAATAAGGATCAAGCGGTGGTCAGCTTGTAGTCTTTGAACTGCTCGCGCAGCGCCAGCTTGTTGATCTTGCCAGTCGCGCCGAGCGGGATGGCGTCAACAAAGACGACATCGTCCGGCGTCCACCATTTGGCGATCTTGCCGTCGAGTTCAGCCAGCACGTCTTCGCGCGTCGGCGGGTCGTCCTTGACCGGTTCGATGATCAGCAAGGGCCGCTCATCCCATTTCGGGTGGTAGATGCCGATCGCTGCAGCGTTGGCGACCTGAGGATGGCCGACCGCGATATTCTCGATTTCGATCGAGGAAATCCATTCGCCGCCAGACTTGATGACGTCCTTGGCGCGGTCGGTGATCTGCATCGTGCACTGCTCATTGAGGGTCGCGACATCGCCGGTGTCGAAGAAGCCGTGATCGTCAAGAACGTCGCCGCCATCCCCCCGAAAATAGCCAGCGGCAATCGCTGCGCCGCGTACGAGCAGCCTGCCGGACACGACGCCGTCATGCGGTAGGGCTTGGCCCGCATCATCGGCGATCCGGAGTTCGACCCCGAAGGGCGGGCGCCCCTGTTTGAGTTTGTGCTCAATGCGCTGGTCGAGGCCTGCCTCGGCAAGGTCTGCCGGCAAGGTGCCGAGCGTGCCAAGTGGAGACGTCTCCGTCATCCCCCATGCGTGAATAACCTCAACGTTATAATCCTCTTCAAAGGCGCGCAGGATGCGCTCCGGCAGGGCCGATCCGCCAATCACGACCTTTTCGAGATGTGGCAGCTTGAGATCGTTTTCCTGCAGATGCGTCAACAGCATCAGCCAGACGGTGGGAACCGCGGCGGTGAAAGACACCTTTTCCTCTGTGAGCAACTCATAGATCGAGGCGCCGTCCATCTGGGCGCCCGGCATCACGATTTTCGACCCGACGGCCGGACAGGCGAAGGCCAGCCCCCAGGCATTGGCGTGAAACATCGGCACAACCGGCATGACAGAGTCCTGCGTCCCGATGCCGAGCGCGTCCTTGTTGAGGGCGATGAAGGTATGCAGCAGGTTTGATCGATGCGAATAGACAACGCCCTTGGGGTTGCCCGTCGTGCCGGACGTGTAACAAAGGCCGCAAGCAGTGTCTTCGGGAAAGTCGCCCCAGCGTGCTTCCGTCGGGCGGCCACAGATCCAGGTGTCGAAGGCAACTGCCCCGAGCGTATTGTCGGGCATGGTGTCATCATCCGCATAGATCACAAACCGTTTTACTGACGTCAGCTTCTCCCGGATCGACTCGATGATGGGCAGAAAGGTCTTATCGAGGATCAGGACTATGTCGTCGGCATGATTGACGATCCAGGCAATCTGATCGGGATGCAGACGCGGATTGACCGTATGCAGGACGGCACCGATGCCCATGGCTCCGTACCAGGTCGCCATATGCCGTTCGGAATTCCAGGCCAGCGTCGCGACGCGGTCGCCAAGACCGATCCCATCATCAATCAAAGCGTTCGAAACCTGTTTGGCCATGATGTAGATGTCACGGTAGGT
>NZ_JBARZC010000036.1:0-1572 GCF_049649345.1 Henriciella sp.
GTCCTTGATCGGGGACGCTATTGTAATCTCCCTGCACGGGCAAGATTGGCGATATTACGAAACGACGATGAGCGGCTTGCCGTAGTTCGAGCTACGTGGGTCCTGATCTTCCCCCAGCTACCCCGGGCCGTACGGCCGGGATCCAGTTATCAGGTGATACGGTCCCGGGGAACGCGCCGCGCGGGTGGCGCCGAGCTTTCACGTTTTATCAGGCTGTAGTCGAGGGTCATATGCTCACATTCGGCGTCGCTGCCCGCGCGCACGGCGCGAATACTTCGCGTCAACAGGTCGACAGCGGCATGCGACATGTCGCTGATCGGTTGGCGGATCGTCGTGATCTGCGGCCAGACCGTAGTCGCCAGCAGCGTGTCGTCGAAACCGGTCACCGTCAGCTCGCCGGGCACATCGATGTTGTTGCGGTGAGCGACTGAAATCGTCGCCGCCGCCATCTCGTCATTGCTCGCACAGATGGCCGTTGGAATCTCAGGCAGCGACAGCAGGCGGTCGGCCGCGTCCAGTCCGGAGCGATACGAGAAGCGGCCGGTGGCAACAAGTTCCGGGCGCCACTTGATACCCGCTGCTTCCAGTGCGTCGCGATAGCCGCTCTCGCGTACTTCGCTGACCAGATACTTCGGGTTGCCCGTTATGAACCCAATGCGCCGGTGACCAAGCCCGATAAGGTACTCAGTCATCGTGCGCACCGCGCTTCTGTCATCGATCATCACCGAAGAAATGCGCTCGCCGACCAGCTGCGGGCCCATCGTGACCGTCGGCACGTCGAGCTCTTTGAGCAGATTAAGCAGATCAAGCGAATCCGCGAGCGGCGGCACGAGCAGGACACCACTGATTCCGCCCTTCAGTTGATCCTTTATCGTCCGCTCCGCGTCCGCCTCGCCATCGCATTCTGCGACGACCAACTGCGTATCGTTCTCGCGAGCCTGCTCCAGTGCACCCAGCAGCGTCGCGCTCAAATACGTGCTGCTGGAGTTCGCGTACAGCAGGCAGACCTGCATCTGGCTTGCGCTGGCCAGGCTGCGGGCCGCCCGATTGGGCGAATAGCCGAGTTCGAGGATGGCGGTGTTAACCGCCGCGCGGGTGCTGTCGCGGACGTTGCCCTCGCTATTGATAACGCGGGATACAGTCATCGGCGAAACGCCGGCGCGAACGGCGACGTCGCTGATGGTTACCCGCGCATGATGGCGGCGAGCCGCTGCCTGCCTGATCTTGCGCACTTGGGTATTAGCAGCTATCGATTTCCAATATCCGGGCTGCGGACAGGCTGAGCCTTTTCCCATTCCCCCTGGTCGACGTTTCGAACCTTCTGGGTAAAGACAAAGGTGCCCTTTTTGTTACCAACCACCAGATCGATCAGCCCATCTCCATTGAGGTCTCCGCTTACCAGGCGCCGTCCGATTCCCGCCTCATCATCAATTTGATAAGGCACGAAATCCACGTCGCCATCCTCACGCGTCAACCGGAAATAATAGATCACCGGTGCCTGTCGGGACCCGGGGTCATTGAAGTCGTGAGCCCGGTACGTCTTTCCGGTCACTATGTCCTTCAGGCCGTCGC
>NZ_JBARZC010000037.1:0-4618 GCF_049649345.1 Henriciella sp.
GTGAATGGGGTGCCCGGCGGCAGCCCGGCCTCAGCCTGCAACTCGCCAATCTCGCTGCGCGAGCGGAAGCACCGATAGGTCAGGCCGAGTGCGGTCAGATGCTCGAGGGTCTTGTCATACTCCGAAAAATGCTCGGACTGGATGCGGACGGGTCTGTCCCATTCAAGGCCGAGCCAGGACAGGTCTTCGAAGATGGCCTCGGTAAATTCCGGCCTGCAGCGGCCTGTGTCGATATCCTCGATCCGAAGCAGCACTTTGCCATCATTTCGGCGCGCGGCGTCCCAGACATGAAAGGCGGATGCGGCATGGCCGAGATGCAGGCGGCCTGTCGGCGAGGGGGCAAAGCGGGTGACGAATTGAGGCACGCGACCCGCTTAGCAAATCGATCAGGCGCTGACACCTGTCGGCATCGGGCAAGACACGCCCGTGCCGCCTATCCCGCAATAGCCATTCGGATTCTTGGCGAGATACTGCTGGTGATAGTCTTCGGCCGGGTAGAACGCGTCGAGAAGATCGATCTCGGTGGTGATCTCGCCCCGGCCCGCCTCTTTCAGCGCCTTTTCATAGGTCTCGCGCGTGGCGGCAGCGATTTTCAGCTGGTCGTCATTCGTCGTGAAGATGGCCGAGCGGTACTGCGTGCCGACATCATTGCCCTGGCGCATGCCCTGGGTCGGGTCATGACCTTCCCAGAAGGCTTTGAGGATGTCTGCCGTGGTCACTTGGGACGGATCGTAGATGACGCGGACAACTTCGGTGTGACCGGTGCGGCCGGAGCATGTCTCCTCATAGGTCGGGTTCGGCGTCTCGCCGCCGGCATAGCCGGCCTGCGTCAGCCAGACGCCGTCCATCTGCCAGAAAATGCGCTCCACACCCCAGAAACAGCCCATGCCGAGGACGATCTCCTCAAAGCCTTCAGGCTTTTCGGCATCGAAGGGGCGGCCATTGATGAAATGGGTGTCAGCGGTGGGAATGGGGCTCTCGCGGCCCGGCAGGGCGTCGCCTTTGGAGGGGAGGGCAGCGGGTTTGCGGCTAAAGAACATGTGGGTCGTCCTTTCTGTTTTGCTGCCGATGATATGGTATCTATGCAGCTCGGAAACAATCACGGGCTTGCGCAGTGGCGCAGCCTTCCATTATAGACGCCGACTTCACGGTGAGGTGGCCGAGTGGTCGAAGGCGCACGCCTGGAAAGTGTGTAGGCTAGCAATAGTCTCCAGGGTTCGAATCCCTGTCTCACCGCCATTTCCTTCCAGACAAACGAACCGGACTACCGGCAGGCCAAGGCCTCGCCCGGTCGTTGGCGGTGTTTGGCCGGACTCATTCTCCGGTATGGTTAATTCCACGGCGTTCAAACGTTTCCGGCCCCGATTTCCGCAAAAGCTCACACGCTGGCTACAACACCCCTTCTCTAGGTCTCGGTTCACAGGGTTGGAGGCGCGTCCGAGGTCGGCCGCGCTGTTTCAACCAATGGAGATGAGAAATGAGACGTATTGAACAAAAATTGACGAAACGAAGGCCCGAGGGGCCAGAACTCAGCAGCCGTGCCATGAAGCATGTCGCCATCCAGGCGGCATATATATTCACGATGGCTGCGCCATTTGTGGGGCTGGTCATTGCTGTCCAGCCTGTCGTCTAGGAGGTGGCCATGTTGAATAGAGACAATCTTGCGCTTCCCCACCGGTCAGGAGAGATTTTCCTGACCGATGGCGGGCTGGAAACCAACATGATCTTCAACAGAGGACATCCCTTGCCGGAATTTGCCTCTCATACCTTGTTTGCCTCGCAGGAAGGCTCGCTAGAACTGGAGCGCTATTTCAGGGCGTATCTGGAACTGGCGGACCGCGTGCAGGCCGGCTTTATCATCGATACGGCCACGTGGCGGGCACAAAGCGGTTTCGCGGGTGCGCTTCGCGTAGAGGCCGAAGAGCTTGAAGAGGCCAACCGGACAGCCGCCAGCTTTGCGATAATGATGCGTGACACCTATGGCTCAAAAAGAGCGCCTGTGCTGGTGAACGGCGTGATCGGTCCGTGGGGCGACGGCTATCAGGCCCCCAAATTGCTGACGGCGGATGAGGCGGAGGACTATCACGCCGAACAGGTCCGCTGGCTGGCGAGCGCGGGTGTCGACATGTTGACGGCGGTTACGTTCACCAATGCGCCTGAAGCGATTGGTGTTGTGCGGGCCGCCCAGCGCGCAGGCGTTCCTGTCGCCGTGTCCTTTACGGTCGAAACAGACGGACGCTTGCCGAATGGACAGACGCTGAAAGACGCAATCGACATGGTCGACGCCGCAACCGGCGCTGCGCCTATCTACTTCATGGTCAATTGTGCCCATCCCAGTCATTTCGTGGATGTGCTGGCCGAAGGGGAGTGGCTCAGCCGAATTCGCGGGTTTCGCTGCAATGCCTCGTGTAAGTCACATGCAGAACTTGATGACAGCGAAGACCTCGATTGTGGCAACCCGGTCGAACTGGCCGAGGCGTATCGTGGGCTTCTCGCCCGCGTGCCCCACGCCAATGTATTTGGCGGCTGCTGCGGGTCGGACATTCGCCATCTAGAAGCGATTGCAGACTGCATCATGGACGAAACAGCAAAGGCGGCCGCTGAGTAATGCGATGGGCTCAGACTGACGCGATCCCGTTCAGGGTCATTGGTCCGCAGTCTGGGTCCTGATCCGGCGGATCGGGTCTGAGCCGTCCCAGCCTTCGGCGACTTTCCGGATGTGAGCGAAGGTCTTTCCCTTCGTTCCGCTTATGTCGGAGATTTCGACCACGGTGCCAGGGTGGGCCTCGGTGTCGAAATAGGCGAACCTGCCTTTCTCGCCGCCGATCTGGCCCTCGTGGCCGACCTTGTAACCGAGCGCCAGGGCCACGTCGTAGAGGCCCTGGTAGTTCTCGGTCCAGTAGGACATGTGCTGCAGGCCTTCGCGGCCAGCATCGAGGAATTCCTTATACATGCTTGGCGCGTCATTGCGCTGCTGGATGAGCTCGATCTGGAGGTCGCCGGAATTGGCAAGCGCGATCGACATTTTCACGTCCGAGGCCTCGCCGCGATGCCTGAACCAGTCGGTCTTCGCATCCTCGATATAAAACCACGGGCCAACGCCCATCACCTCGATCCAGTGCTGCATCGCCGCTTCGATATCGCGCACGACATAGCCGTTCTGGCAGACCTTACCGAATATCCGGCTCATACAATTCTCTCAACTGAAGATTGGGGCGTTTCTTATCAGTATCGGCCTTTTTATGTGGGATTGCCGCCCTCTTGTTCACTCTAAATTTAGGCCGACCGACGACAAATAGTGCATGAACAGGGACAAAATCACAATGCGGGCGCGCGTCGGCCGTAGCCTTCGCCGCTGGGTTGGCTGGGATGTGCCGATCATTCTTGCGGCCTGCGTCCTTACAATCCTGGCCGGCAGCCGGTTCGACATTATCGAGAGATTCTACGACTATACACGCGCGCATGACGACTGGGAGCTTGATGAGTTCGCCCTGGTGTTCGTCACGCTTTCGGTCGCAGGATTTGTTCTGTCGGCACGGCGCTACGCGCAGATCCGGAAAGAGTTTAACAAGCGCCTGGAAGCCGAGCGGCAAATGCGATTCCTGGCCCTCAACGACCCTTTGACCGGTCTGGCCAACCGGCGAGCCTTCATCAAGCGGCTGCGGCAGGTCGTCACCAGTGTGCAATCGGCTGAATATGCGGTTGCGATGATGGACCTTGACCGGTTCAAGCCGATCAATGACCTGCATGGTCATGCAACGGGCGACCGCTTCCTGCAGACCGTCAGTGAACGCCTGCAAGACGAATTGAAACCCGGCGAAATACTGGCGCGCCTTGGCGGCGACGAATTTGCGGCCATCCTGTGCGATACCTCTGGCGACGATCAACTTGACCGCGTCGTCGCGAAAATGCTGCGTGCTGTCGAGCAACCGGCCGAAATCGGCAATGTTGTCTGCCAGGTGGGGGTCAGTGCGGGCATTGCGGTTGTGCGGCCGGGCTGCACGCTGAGCGTTGAGCAGGTTCTCAAGCAGGCGGACATGGCTCTGTATGATGCCAAGGAAAATGGCCGCGGCCGTCACGTTTATTTCGATGAGCAGATGAACGCGAAAGCCGTAGAGCGCTCGGTTCTTGAAATCGATTTGCGCAAAGCTGTCAGGACAGGTCAGATCAGGCCGCATTATCAGCCTCTCGTCCGGCTGTCCGACGGAGCGCTTGAAGGCTACGAAATCCTGGCCCGCTGGCACCATCCCTCGCAGGGCATCGTCATGCCAGACCGGTTTATCCCGATCGCCGAGGACACGGGCCTTATTGGAGAAATGACGCTGAATCTCTTGCGGGCGGTGTGCGAGAGTGAGCAGGACTGGCCGGATGGCCTCTTCGTCTCCCTGAATATCTCACCGGTTCAGCTGCGCCATGAAGACATCGTCGACGACCTGCTCGGCGTGCTCCGCGAATTCGATATGCCGCCGCAATTCCTGGAAGTCGAGATCACTGAAAACGCGCTCATCCATGATGTCGAGACCGCTGAATTCATCCTCAGGCGAATGTCCGCCGAAGGTATCCGGCTGGCGCTCGATGATTTCGGCACCGGCTATTCAAGCCTGCATCAGCTCAGGTC
>NZ_JBARZC010000038.1:0-7198 GCF_049649345.1 Henriciella sp.
CGCTCGGGGTCGGCGGGGGCATCGTGGCCGTCGCAGTGTTTACGGTCGGCGTCGCGGCCCTGATTGCGGCTGTCGTGATGGGCGTAAAGCCGCCGGAATTCCTCGATCCGCCGGCTGAAGATGATCAGCCAGCGGACGAGAAAACCTTGTCTTGAGGATCAGTCGACCAGGGCGTCAGCTCGACGCTGGCAGGCCCTGTTCTTTTGCCATCCGCTTCATCGCCTTCTGAATCTTCTCAAAGGCGCGCACCTCGATCTGCCGGATGCGTTCGCGGCTGACATTGTAGACCTCGGACAGCTCTTCCAGCGTCTTCGGCTCGTCGGTCAGGCGGCGCTCCTGCAGGATGTGCTGCTCGCGTTCGGACAGATCAGCCATCGCCTCCTGAAGAAGCTCCATGCGGCTGTCGAATTCCTGGCGGTTGGCGAAAGTCTCGGCCTGGCCCGGCTCATCATCAGTGAGCCAGTCCTGCCACTCCATATCGCCTTCCTGGCCCATCGGCGCATTCAGCGAGGCATCAGACCCGCTCATGCGGCCGTTCATGCTGAGCACGTCTTTTTCCGGCACGTTCAGACGCGTTGCAATTTCGGTGACCTGATCAGGCTTGAGGTCACCGGCGTCGAGCGCGTTGATCTCACCCTTGATGCGGCGGAGGTTGAAGAACAGCTTCTTCTGCGCGGCCGTGGTGCCAAGTTTCACGAGGCTCCAGCTGCGCAGGATATATTCCTGGATCGCTGCCCGGATCCACCACATCGCATAAGTCGCGAGGCGGAAGCCCTTGTCCGGATCGAATTTCTTGACCGCCTGCATAAGGCCGACATTGCCTTCGGAGATCACCTCGGCCATTGGCAGGCCGTAGCCGCGATAGCCCATGGCGATTTTCGCCACGAGACGAAGGTGAGAGGTCACCATCTGCTCGGCGGCATCGGTGTCCTCATCCTGTTGCCAGCGTTTGGCCAGCATGAATTCCTGCTGCTTCTCGAGCATCGGGAATTTGCGTATTTCGGTTAGGTACCGGCTCAGTCCCTGCTCAGGGCTGAGCGCTATGGACGTTTTGGTCGCCATTTTTCTCTCCAATCTACAGTACTGACCCCTGAAGCGGGCATCGGTTCCGTATTCGGTTATGGAGAAAGCTTTTAGCCCCGCTTTGCGGCAGCGTCTCTCCCCCTCTTGCGCATTCCTATTATCACGCAAATGCATAAATGGGGGCCTATAGGGCCCGTTAAAGGGAAAATCGACCCGAAAAGCTCAAAAAAAACCGCCCGGACAGGCGATGTCCGGGCGGCCTGGCAGGCGGCTGAAGGAAGTCCTCAGGCCGCCTTCTTTTTCGCAGGCTTCCTGGCGGCTGCTTTCTTCGGCGCTGCAGCCTTGGCCGCAGGTGCTTTTTTTGCGGCAGGCTTTTTGACGGCCTTTGGCTTGGCCGGCGCGGCCTTTTTGGCGGCAGGCTTTGCCGCTACCGTCTTCGCTGCCGCAGCCGGTTTTTTCGCTGGCGCAGGCTTCTTGGCCATTGCCGGCTTTTTCGCCGCTGCCGGTTTGGCTTTCGCGACCGGTTTCTTCGCAGCTGGTTTCTTGGTGGTGGTTTTTTTGGCGGTTGTTGCCATGTCGTGGCCCCGATGCTGTTGGAGGGGACTATACCAATTATGACCGTCCCATCGAATCAGGCGGGACGGGTAAATCGTGACTCGGCTTTCGCATCTGCGCAATTAAATAAAAGTATAGCAATTTCCGGGCCCTAAATTCCGAAAACATGCGAATAGTTGTATTTATGCAAGACAAGACCCGGATGCGGGGGCGGCATCCGGGTCTTTCAGGCGCCAACCTGCTGAATTACTTCGCCTTTGGCTTGCCGGGGATCGATGGCTTGCCTGGCTTGGCAGCGGGTTTGGCGGCCGGTTTTGATTGCGGTTTGACAGATTGCGATTTCATCGCGGTTTGCCTTATGGGACGGGGCAGATCTTGTGCCCCTCAATCACTGGCGCACACTCGCTCCAGCATCACTAAAATAGGCTTTCTACTGCCGCCCGGCAATGTGGTTTCAGGTGAAATATTTGTTATCTCGTGAATACTTGTGCCGGGCCCTGCGTCGAGGCGGCACATCGCCTCCCGGATGACTTCAAAGCCAGGCAGGCCTACATAGGGTGGGAAGATTCGGGAAAGAGACCCCAATGGCCAATATTCTGACGATCGGTTTTTACGTCGCCCTTGCGATCCTGTTGATCGTCCTCGTGCTCGGACTGGTGAACCTGACCCGCACCGACGACCAACAAGCCAGCCGGTCCAACAAACTGATGCGTATGCGCGTTCTGATACAGGCGATCGCGATTGCCCTGCTGTGCGGGCTCGGTTTCGTTCTCGGCGCGTTCAACTAGGCAAGCCTATGGTCAAGCTCGACAAGATCTACACACGCACCGGGGATGCCGGAAAAACGCGCCTCGCCACCGGCGAGCCCGTCGACAAATGGCACCCGCGCGTCACAGCCTATGGCAGCGTCGATGAGGTCAATTCCGCGCTTGGCGTCGCCGCGCTTGAGGCGCGCGATGACATGGCGAGCGCGATCCACCGCATCCAGAACGATCTTTTCGACCTCGGCGCCGATCTCGCTACACCGGATCGTGGCAAGGACCTTGGCTGGGAGCCGCTGCGGATCGTCAAGGCGCAGACAGACCGGCTCGAGGCCGAGATCGATGCGATGAATGCCGCCATCGCCCCGCTCGACAGTTTCATCCTGCCCGGCGGGTCTGCGCTTGCCGCTCACCTGCACGTCGCGCGGACCATCTGCCGGCGGGCCGAGCGCGATGTTGCCCGGCTTGCAGCCCTCGAAGATGAGACAGTCGGCGCCAGTGCCCTGTCCTATATCAACCGCCTGTCGGACTGGCTGTTCGTGGCTGCCCGCGCGGCCAATGAGAATGGTACCAAGGACGTCAAATGGGTGCCCGGCGCCAACCGTTAGGAGGCCGCCATGACTGACAACACGCATGAGCGCTTTATCGGCCATTGGGAGCTTGAGCCCGGCACCTGCGACTACAAGCAGGGCGACCCGCCGCGCGTTGGCTCATACATCATCTATGAAGAGGGCGGAGAGCTTGTGTTCGACATGGCGTGGACCGATCTGGCGGGCGCGACCCATGAGGCCTCTTTCCGCGGCACCCCAGACGGCGAAGCGCGCCCTTTCAAGGGCGGCGATCTGGTCGACAGCCTGAAAATCACCGCCGAGAATCGCAGCGAGCTTAACTCCAGTGCTGCGATGAAAGGCGAAACGCTGATGCGGGCATCGCGCACGCTGATCGATGATGACACGATGCGGATCGTCCAGACCGTCTACCTGCCGGACGGCACCGCGCCGACCAACAAGTCGGTCTACAGACGCCGCAAGCCAAACTGAGGCTTCTAAATGCGGTTTTGGGCTTGAGGAATTTGTCTCGTCAGGGCAAAGCATCTCGCCATGAGTGATACACCTCCAGACCGCCTGAGCCTCGACCCGCGGAGCCCCTATTATGACGAAGCGCTGATCGCGCGCGGCGTCGGCGTACGCTTCAAGGGCCAGGAGCGGACAAACGTTATCGAGTACTGCCTGTCTGAAGGCTGGATCCGCATGGTCGCCGGCAAGGCTGTCGACCGCAAGGGCCAGCCGCTGACCCTGACGCTGAAAGGCCCGATCGAGGTCTGGTTTGAGGACGCGGAACAGCAGACGGACTAACGGTTTCAGGCTATAATTCCGCGAGACGTCGCGACGAATTGACCTTTACGTTAGCGTTAAGCTTGATTGTTCTGCGCGGCTTCTCTAGTTGAAGCCGGTAATCAGGATCAATGGAAAAGGAGCCATCCTATGAAGGTGCTCGTCCCCGTTAAGCGGGTGATCGACTACAACGTCAAAGTTCGCGTCAAGTCTGATCAGACCGGCGTCGATCTCGCCAATGTGAAGATGTCCATGAACCCCTTCGACGAGATTTCCGTCGAAGAAGCTGTCCGCCTCAAGGAAAAAGGCGCAGCCGAGGAAGTGGTGGTTGTCTCCATCGGGCCGCAGCAGGCCCAGGAAACCCTTCGCACAGCGCTTGCCATGGGCGCCGACCGCGGCATCCTGGTAAAGACCGACGAGACCGTCGAGCCGCTGGCCGTCGCCAAGATCCTGAAAGGCGTTGTCGAGGCTGAAAGCCCTGACCTTGTCATTCTCGGCAAGCAGGCGATTGACGATGACAGCAACCAGACCGGCCAGATGCTGGCTGCGCTGCTGGACTGGCCACAAGGCACCTTCGCTTCGGAAGTCGTGCTCGAGGATGGAAAGGCCAAAGTCACCCGCGAAATCGATGGCGGCCTTCAGACGCTCGAGCTGCAGACCCCGGCGATCGTCACCACGGACCTTCGCCTCAACGAGCCGCGCTATGCGTCCCTGCCAAACATCATGAAGGCGAAGAAGAAGCCGATCGACGAGAAATCGCCCGGCGATTATGGTGTCGACACTGCGAACCGCCTGACCGTGGTCAAAGTCACCGAGCCGCCTGTGCGCGAAGCCGGTGAAAAGGTTGAAGACGTCGCCGAACTCGTGACTAAACTCAAAGCGAAGGGAGCAATCTAATGGCTGTTCTCGTACTTGCAGATCATGACAATGCGCATCTCTCCGATGCGACCCACAAGACCGTAACCGCCGCCACGGCGTTTGGCGGCGACGTCGATATTCTCGTCGCCGGCAAAGGCGCTGGCGATGTTGCCGCCGCCGCTGCCAAGATCGACGGCGTGCGCCAAGTTCTCCACGCTGAGGGCGACGCTTATGAAAAGCAGCTTGCCGAAGCGATGGAAGCGCTGATCGTTCCGCTGATGGACGGCTATGACGCGCTGTTCTCGCCCGCCACGACGATGGGCAAGAACTGCACGCCGCGTATCGCTGCAAAGCTCGATGTCATGCAGATCTCCGACATCACCGGCATTGAAGGCACCGACACGTTTGAGCGCCCGATCTATGCGGGCAATGCGGTCATGACCGTCAAATCCTCCGACGCAAAGAAAGTCGTCACCGTTCGCGGCACGGCCTTTGATGCGGCCGGTGAAGGCGGCTCTGCTTCTGTCGAAACCGTGGATGCGCCGCAGGGCCCGTTCAAATCGGCGTTCGTCGAAGAGAAGATCGTCCAGTCGGACCGCCCGGAACTGACCTCGGCCAAGACCATCGTGTCCGGTGGCCGTGCGCTCGGCTCCAAGGAAGAGTTCGACAGGCTGATCGTTCCGCTCGCCGACAAGCTCAATGCCGGCGTTGGCGCGTCGCGCGCCGCCGTCGATGCAGGCTATGCCCCGAACGATTATCAAGTCGGTCAGACCGGCAAGATCGTCGCCCCGGAGCTTTACATCGCCATCGGCATCTCGGGCGCAATCCAGCACCTTGCTGGTATGAAAGACTCCAAAATCATCGTTGCGATCAACAAGGACGAAGAAGCCCCGATCTTCCAGGTCGCCGACTATGGCCTGGTGGCTGATCTCTTCAACGCCGTGCCGGAGCTCACCGAAGCGCTTTAAAGCATGGGCCTGAATACAGAACGAAAGCCCCGGATCGCTGGTCCGGGGCTTTTTTTATGCGTTTTCGAGCTCTTCCATGACCTCTATCATCAGCGGTCCAATTTCCGCGTTGAGAACAAGGCTCGCATAAGGGTCGAGATCTGTCGGCTCGCGGTTGATGATGACGAGCTTCGCGCCCCCCCGCACGGCCATAACGGGAATGCCAGCCGCCGGATACACCACGAGAGACGAGCCGAGCACGATGCAGAGGTCGCAGGTTTCGGCCTCGGCGCTCGCCCGCTCCATCTTGTCCTCCGGCATGGCCTGGCCGAACGAGATGGTCGCTGTCTTGAGCAGTCCCGCGCAATTGACGCAGACGATCTCCTCATCGGCCTCCCATGGCGCGCGCAGCTCTTCCAGCTCGTGGCGCATGCCGCATTCGAGGCATTTGGCGTAAGACGCATTGCCGTGGATTTCGATGACCTTGTCATCCGGGACGCCGCCATCCTGATGCAGATTGTCGACATTCTGGGTGACGACGGATGTCACCTTCCCCCGCTTGACCAGTTCCGCAATGGCCTTGTGTCCGTCATTCGGGCTCGCGCCGACCCAGCCGGCCGAGCGATTGAAGACGCGTGTCCAGGCCTCACGGCGCTTGTCGCGCGAGGCGACGAAATCCTGAAAATAGATCGGCTGCATCTTCGACCAGACGCCGCCTGGTGATCGAAAATCCGGTATGCCGCTCTCGGTCGAGATTCCGGCTCCGGTGAAAACCATAACGCGATCAGCTGCCCTGATCAGATCGGCGAGTTGTTTTGCATTGCTCATGGGCACCCAGCCTATACGAGGCCTAGAACAGCATCCAGAGGCCCATGAAGATCATCATCAGGTTTTCTGTCAGCGAGATAAAGCCGAGCGGCACATTGGAATCGCCGCCGACGCAGGCGCACTTCAGCTCCCGCTTGTCGATATAGACCGCCTTGATCACGGAAACTGCGCCCACTGTGCCGATGAAAATCGCAATCGGCGAGGCGAGCCAGATTAGCGCGCCGGCAATCATCAGAATACCCGCCAGCGCTTCAGCGAAGGGGTAGACAAAGGCGTAGCGCACATAGCGCTGCGCGAGGAGATCATAGCCGAGGAACTGGTTCTGGAAGGCTTTCAGATCCTGCAGCTTCTGGATGGCGAGGATACACATCGACATGGCGATGAACCACTCAAAGGCGCGCACTGTCAGAAGGTCGCCAAAGGCGGCCCAGCTGGTCGCGAGCGCCATCAGCGCCGCTGTCGCAAAGATCGCGATAACAGGCTGATAGGTCGTCTCGTCTGTCTTGTCGGCGTCGACCTCCTTGCCGAAGAACCGGCGCAGATCATCATGTCCGCCAATACGCTTGCCATCGATCCAGGTTTGCGGCGTCGTCTCGACCCCGTGTTCCTGTTTGAAGGCATCGGTCTGTTCTCGGGTTTCGAGGTAATGGTCCTCAATGTCATAGCCTTCGCGCTTCAACAGATCGCGCGACTTCAGGCCGAACGGGCAGATATGCTTGTCCATCACCATGCGGTAGAGGACGGCCTTTTTCGGCCCGCTCCGCGCAGCCGGATCCTGCTCATGGAAGGGTTTGTCTGTGGTTGCTTCGATGACACTCATGGATTGAGCTCTCCTTCAAATTCAGGAACGGGACGCTCGGCTGCTTCGGCCTCGGTTTCGGCGGTCCCGTTC
>NZ_JBARZC010000039.1:0-2708 GCF_049649345.1 Henriciella sp.
GGGCAGCTGGAATGAGGCAATTGAAGACGCGACCGTGGCGCTCGAAACCTATCCCAACAATGTCGAAGCGCTGCTGATCCGCTCGCGCGCCTGGCTTAATCGCGATGATCTGGGCAATGCCGAAACCGACATGAACCGGGCGCTGCTGATCGACGGGAAGAATATCGACACGCTGGTCCTGCGCGGCGATATCCGGGAGGCGAAAAGGCTGGCGAGCGACGGCTAGCCCCGCCTATTCCGCCTGTCGCTCGGCCCATTTCTCAGGCTCGAGCACGCAATCATCGAGGCCCTCATTGGTGACCACGCGCATACGCGCCTGCAGCGTGCCAGCGCGCTCGGTCACATAAGGCCCGGGTGGATCAACGCGCCATTTGTGCGGGTTCGGCAGCACGGCTGCCAGCAAGGCCGCTTCGCGCTGCGTCAGGTCAGCGGCGCGCTTGCCGAACCGGATGCGCGCGGCGGCTTCCGCCCCGAAAATCCCGTCGCCCCATTCGATCGTATTGAGATAATTCTCCATTACGCGGCGCTTGCCCCACATGCCATCAATGAAGAGCGCGAGCCAGGCTTCCCCGCCCTTTCGCACAAAGCCGCCGCCATTCCAGAAGAACACGTTCTTTGCCGTCTGCTGGGTGATCGTTGAGGCGCCGCGCAGCCGCCCGCCCTGCTTTCGCTCATCGACCGCTTTCTGCACCGCCTCGAAATCGATCCCGTCATGCTCGCAGAAGCGGGAATCCTCGGCCGCGATCACAGCAGTGACGAGATGCGGGGATATCCGCTCGATCGGCATGACGATGCGGCGGAAGTCCTCGCCGCCGAGCGTGCGCTGCATCATGGTGATCGAGCCCGGCACAGGCACCCATTTTAGCGCCAGCGCATAGACATGCACGAGCACGAAGATCAGCAGCGCAAGCTTGATGATGCGCCAGATCCAGCGCCCGGCAATCGCAAGCGCGCCTAGCCCCCCTTCCGGCTCCAGTGTCGGCGGACGGTCATTGTCTAGATTGGCATCAGGGCCCATTCGGCTTTCACCCCATCATCGGTTTCCGCGTCGGCGCGCGCCTCTCTCTCGGCAGCAAACCGGGCCTTATCAAGGCAGGCCAGCGCCCAGATGGCAGCGCCGCGCACAATCGGGTCGTCATCGCTCAAATGCGGCAGCACAGACCGCTCGATCAGGTGCGCCCCGCCGCTATTGCCTATCGCAATAAGCACGTTGCGCAACATCCGGTTCCGCCCGGTCCGCTTGATCGGCGAACCGGAAAACACCTCGCGGAAGGCCGCATCGTCCAGCGCCGCAAGCGCCTCCAGCTCCGGCAGTTTCAGCTCTGCCCGCGCCCAGAGCTTCTGCTCGGCGGATGTGCTCGCAAACTTGTTCCACGGGCAGACGGCGAGGCAATCGTCGCAGCCATAAATGCGGTTGCCCATCGATTTGCGGAATTCAGTCGGGATCGGCCCACCATGCTCGATGGTGAGGTAGGAAATACAGCGCCGCGCATCGAGCTGGTAGGGCGCGGGGAAGGCTGCGGTCGGGCAGATATCGAGACAGGCCCGGCAGCTTCCGCAATGGTCCTCCTCTGGCGCGTCAGGCTCAAGCGCCGCGCTGGTCAGCACAGCGCCGAGAAACAGCCAGCTGCCATGCTCGCGGCTGAGCAGATTGGTATGCTTTCCCTGCCAGCCGAGACCGGCTTTTGCCGCCAGCGGTTTCTCCATGAGCGGCGCGGTGTCGACAAACACTTTCACCTCCGCCCCGCTCATCTCCACAAAGGCACGGGCGAGCTGTTTCAGCCGCTTCTTGATAAGATCGTGATAGTCGCCGCCGCGCGCATAGACCGAGATATTTCCATGCGCTCTAAGCTCGAGCTGCGCCAGCGGATCGGTCTCCGGCCCGTAATTCACAGCCAGCATGATCGCCGATTTCGCGTCCGGCCACATCGCCGTCGGGGCCTTGCGCCGTTCCAGCGTCGCCTCCATCCAGCCCATCTCGCCATGCCGGCCCTCTGCGACGAATTCTTCGAGCCGCGCCCCGGCCGCCCATGGCTCGTCGGCCCGGCATATCCTGCAATCGGAAAAGCCGAGATCGCGCGCGGCAAGTTTCACGTGGTGCTCTAGGCTTTCACCGGTCACTTCATTCCTGCGATGCGTTCAAAGATCAGGCGCTCTCGTTCGGTTTCAAGCGCACCGCCAAGATCAAAGAATTCGCTGACGATGAGTTCGCGGGCCTCGATGTCGCTGGTAGCGGCAAGCTCCTGGCGAATAGTTTCGATGCTCTCGAGGTACGCATCTTCGACGTGCCAAGCATCATCATACTGTTCGATCAAGTCGATGACTTTATCCACTGTCGGTCGCTCGCTCGGCTGCACTTGAGCCTTCGCGATCTTCAGCTCCAGAAGCAATACTTTCTGGTTCTTCCTTCCTCGCTCGATGGCCTTCGAATAGGTCGCGATGAGTGGGTCCAGCGCGCTTAGCTCTTTGCTGATATCCTGCTTTCCGTCGAGTCTATAGGCCTCCACGACGTCTATGACCGCTTTGGTGGCATGGTTGGTGGTCACAGAGGACCTGATAACAGATGCTTGCGGATGGTCAGGCGATGACAGACTGGCAAGGTCGGCTTCGAGTATCGAAATTCCGATGTCGACTGACTTGCGCATCCGGTCGAAACTGAGGCGTTCAGCCATTTCCGCAGACCCGACATCTCCTGACAGGGTCGCTTC
>NZ_JBARZC010000040.1:0-5193 GCF_049649345.1 Henriciella sp.
TTCTGGGGCAGCGGCGACCGGGCGGAAAGCGGCGCCAATGCGCGCTGCCGTTACCGCTCTGACGATTTCCTGCGCCACCGCATCCTGGGCCTTGTCGTCACCGGCGATATCGAGGTCACGCTCGGCGATGGCGAAATCTGGCACATGCACAATGTGCTGTTCGCCAAACAGCGCACGCGCCGAATCAATGAGCTGATCGTGACCCGGCCAGTCGACTGATAGATTCGTGAAAATCGGGCGCATAACCACCGTGCAGAGCCTCGACGGTGACCTGCGGTGTCAGCCGCTGGACGGGCTCGCCCGGCAACTCCCTCGCTGGCCCATACCCTTGGAAGGACCATGGATAGGCCTGTCCGCGCCAGACAGCGCAGGCGTTGTCGTCGACAGCAAACATGGCGCCGTCTGGCAAATCACGAGCTGATACAAATTCCGGCGCGGTCTTGCCCTTCAGCCTGGCCTGAGCCTCGCCAGCGATGGCGTCATTCAACGCGGCTGCACGCGGGCGTTCACTGAATACAGCGCGCGCCATCAGTGCATCCCTGAACGCATTCGCCCGCTCACGGCGGCACTCATAGCAAGGCCGATGGCCGGCGGTGAGCGCTGTGACCTCATCGAGAAAGAAGAGCTCAGTATAAAGCCCGGGCTGCATAAGCTCGCGCTGGCGGCCCTTGAACTCAAGCTGGCAGATAATCCACTGGCGGCTCGCCCAGTGCGTCGGTTTCAGGGTCTGGTCGGGCCGATGGAAACAGCCGCCGCGATTGCCCATGAAGGTCCCGCGTTCAGAGACCGCGTGAATGTACCCGAACGGGTCGACGCGGTTCTGGAGCGGCAAGGGGTCAGACCTCGCCGCCGAATTTTTCAGTCCATTCGGCGACCTGATCATCCTCAATCTTGCGGAAGAGGACGTCAGGTGGCGAAATTTCCATTCCAGCGGGCAAAGCGTTCAACAAGGCTGCAGGATCAGCGAAACTCTCCGCCGTCATCTTCCGCCGGTCCTTGGGTATGCCGATCGCATCAAGGATCATGCGGGCCGCTTCCGGAATGATCGGCTGGGCGATAATACCGAACAGGGCCGCAAGATTGAGACCGGTGCGCACGCCGACCGCAGCCGCATCCACATCGCTCTTATACTTCACCCAGGGCTCGGCCTTGGTGAGATACTCGTTGCCGGCAGCCCAGATGGCGCGGGTTACGGCAGCGGCTTTGCGGAAGTCCATATTCTCGTAGTGCTGGACAAGTTGGGGCAGGCGCGTCTCGAGCTCCGAGAGCATCCAGGCCTCGGCCTCGCCTGCCTCGCCGCCATCCGGCACCTTGCCGTCGAACTTTGACGCGCAATATTTGGTGATCCGGTTGACGAAATTGCCGAGCACGTTGGCGAGGTCCGAATTGATCGCGCCCTGGAAGCCCTCCCAGGCGAACGCCGCATCAGAGCCTTCCGGCGCATTCGCAATCAGATACCAGCGCCAATAGTCGGCCGGCAGCAGCTCCAGCGCCTGGTCCATGAAGACGCCGCGCTTGTTCGAGGTCGAGAACTTGCCACCATACCAGGTGACCCAGTTGAAGGCCTTGAGCTGGTCAACGAGCTTCCACGGCTCCTTCGAGCCCATGATCGTGACCGGGAAGGAGACAGTGTGGAAGGCGACATTGTCCTTGCCCATGAACTGGACGTATTCGACATCATCTGCGCCCTCATCGGTGCGCCACCAGCGGCGCCACTCATCCGGCTTGCCGGTCTTCTTCGACCATTCTTCTGTCGCAGCGATATATTCGACCGGCGCGTCGAACCAGACATAGAAGACCTTGTTTTCAAAGCCCTCGCGCACTGATCCGTCCGGATTGGTGACCGGCACGCCCCAGGACAGGTCGCGCGTGATCGCCCGGTCGCGCAGGCCCTCATCCAGCCATTTCAGCGCGATGGATCTGGCCAGCTGCGGCCAGTCCTTCGATTGCTCGACCCAGGTGCGGATCGTCTCCTGCATCTGCGACTGGAGAAGGAAGAGATGGCGCGTCTCGCGCACTTCGACATTCTTGGAGCCTGAGACGGCCGAATACGGATCGATCAGGTCGACCGGGTCGAGCAGGCGCCCGCAATTATCACACTGGTCGCCGCGCGCTTTCTCGAAATCGCAATGCGGGCAGGTGCCCTCGACATAGCGGTCCGGCAGGAAGCGGCCATCGTCGATTGAGTAGACCTGTTCCATCACCCGTTCCTCGATCAGGCCATTGGCCTCGAGCACGTTCGCGAAATGCTGGGTCAGGCGCGCATTTTCTTCACCCGAAGAGCGCCCGAAATGGTCATAGGACAGCTCAAAACCGTCGCCGGCCTTTTTCTGGATCTCATGCTGCTCGTCGCAATAGGCGCGCACAGACATGCCGGCGGCCTGCGCGGCGAGCTCTGCCGGTGTGCCATGTTCATCGGTCGCGCAGATATACAGCACGTCATGCCCGCGCAGACGCTGGAAACGCGCATAGACATCGGCTGGCAGCATTGAGCCGGCGAGATTGCCGAGATGCTTGACGCCATTGATATAGGGCAGGGCTGAAGTGACGAGGATGCGGCGTTTGCCAGTGTCGGTCATGTCTCTTCCGTAATTCAACTTTTGCGGGCATGCTTGTCCCCGCCGGGCTGGGGGCCACTCATAGCGCGGCAAATTAAAAATGAAACGGGCAAGGGGAGGAAACCATGCCACGCATCGCAAATGTAAATCTTCTCGGCGTGCTTCTCGCTGCCATCGTCATCTATTTCGTCGGCTTCATCTGGTACGGGCTCTTGTTCGCCGAGCCCTACATGAATGGCATCGGCGTGTTTTTCGGTGAGAATATGGGGACCGTCACCTGGATGACACCCGAAGGCGCGCGGACGGAGAGCCAGATGCCGATGGAAACAGGCTGGATGATCGCCGGAATGGTGCTTCCCATCGTGCTCGCCTTCGGCCTCGGCTGGCATATGAAGCAGAAGGCCATCACATCCCTGCCGAGCGCCGTTCTTTACGGTTTGTGGTTGTCCCTGCTGATTGGTGTTCCGCTCATGGCCTACTCGCTTGTCTACACACCGTGGCACTCAGTGCCAGGATTCCTCGTCGATGCCTCGCACACGGTTGTGACCATTATTGCCGGGTGCGCGGTCCTGTCGTTTTTTGACTGACCCAAACAAAAGCCCCAGCCAGGATGTCTGGCCGGGGCTTCGTCATGAATTTCGTGTGTATTAGCCGACCATCGCTGGTTCGGTGTCCATCTTGAGTTCGACTTCACGGGCCATGACAGATTTCGAGGCTTCGGCCGAAATGTCGGTCTTCAGACTCGTCTGTGCGGACTGGATGCCGTGAGCGCGAAGCTCTGACATGACGGTCACGCGGCGCGCTTCGGCGAGCGAAAGCTTGGTCGAAGCTGTGGCTGCATCACCGGTCTTCGAGGTCGCATCAATCGTCAGGACGGCGCAGCCTGCCATCTGTTCACGCGCTTCGCGGATGGCATCGCGGGCGAAGCTCGTCAGTTCGGCCGTGCCAGGCTCGAAGTAAACGTCCAACTCGATCGTGTCGCAATTGCGCACTTCCGGGGCGTAATAAGGTTCGGTTGGCGGCTCAGGCAGCGCATCATCTGCAAACGCAGGGGCAGCCAGGCAGGCGATGGCGGTCGTCGCGGCAAAAAACGTCTTTTTCATTTCTGTGCTCCTTCTTGCAACACTGAAGAAACAACGCCGCTTGGGCGAAAAGGTGCCCAAAAACCTTTCAAATGTGGCGAGCAGGTGATCTTACAAAGGAATCTTGCCCTTGGCGCCAAGCCGGACTAAAGGGGCCAGTGTCGCCGGTATAGCTCAGCTGGTAGAGCACCTGATTTGTAATCAGGGGGTCCCGGGTTCAAGTCCTGGTGCCGGCACCACTTTTCCCTTCATGCGTTGTCTGTCTGCAGTGAGTGTCAGAAAAGCTTCACCGAGAGGCTCTATCTGCCACCCTGCCAGGAGTATGAGTAGGAGAGTGACGATGCGTATGGCTTTGATTGGCTGTCTGGCCCTGACAACGGCGTGTGGGGCGAAAGTCCAGGATTATGGCTCTCCGACGCCGGTCCTGCCGGAGGCCGATGCGCCCACCGTGTTTACGCGGGCCTATGGGCTGACAGAATCGCCCGACGGCAAAATCCGCGTCTTCGCCAAGGAAGATCGCGATCTGACGCGGCTTTATGGCATGCGCCTGCAGGATGATGGTAGCTGGAGCGCGCCGAAGGAGCTGGATTTCCCCAAACGCATCAAGCTCACCAATCCGTCGTTCAGCTTTTCGGACGGTGCGCTCTATTACGCATCAGACGCCGACATATTTGACCGCGGCCAGCGCGACGGCAATATCTGGCGCGTCATGCCGACAGAGGATGGCTGGGGCGAGCCTGCGCCGCTCCCGGTCTCGATCAATGATGGCGCAGACCAGCTGAACCCGGCCATGGACCGGGACGGGCGGCTCTATTTCACGTCCAATGGCTATGACAGCATTGGCGGCCATGACCTCTTCGAGGCGTCCCTGGACGAAGCCTCAGGGGAGTGGACGGTCACGTCCATGCCCGAAGGGTTCAATGACGCACGAGCCGATGCGCATGTGGCGGTCACACCGGACGGGTCCCGTATCTTCTTCTACAGCCACCGCTCTCCCAAACAGGGCGTCGTGGATATCTGGACCGCCGAGCGCGGCACCGATGGACGCTGGCAGATGCCGGAGAACCTCGGCGCGCCGGTGAACACGCCCGGGATCGACTTTGGCGCCGGACTGTCCGGGGACGGATCAATTCTGTTCTTTTCGCGAGAAGGCGAGCTCATGATGATCTCGCTTGAGGCTGCTCTTGAAGGGCTTGAAAGCTCGGAATAATGGGCCGCCAGGCGCTACGGTGCGGTCAGTTGAGGACCGGCTGAAAACTTTCTCCACAGGCTATTCAATTTTCGCCGGCGACTCGGCGCACAGGCGTGACATATTTGCCGGGCCCCATTTAGCGCCCTGATTTTGAAGGCAAAACGTAGAGCGCGGTCACCTGACAGAGTGACGGCGAACAAAGTGATGCGCTTACTGACATAAATTCAAGCGCTTATACGGTTAACTTCATTTGCCTCCACAATATTAGAGCAGAGTGTTTGATATACATATCGAATACTGCAAATACACATTATGACGCTTGTGTGACAGTATTTGTGAACGTTTTGTGATGTCGCATTAC
>NZ_JBARZC010000041.1:0-4094 GCF_049649345.1 Henriciella sp.
CGTAGAGTAGATTGTATTCGACATAGCGGCCGCGGCGTACCAGCTGTTCCTCGCGCTCTTGCGGCGTCCAGCTCTCCTGCATGCGGCGCCGGACCAGTTGCGGATAGATATCGGCGAAGGCGCGCCCGACATCTTGGGTGAAGGCGAAGTCGGCGTCCCAGTCACCTGAATTGTGGCGGTCATAGAAAATGCCACCTGTGCCGCGCGGTTCGGCGCGGTGGGCGAGATAGAAATACTCATCGCACTGCTGTTTCATGCGCGGATAGTATTCTGGATCGTGCTTGTCGCACGCTGCCTTGAAGGCGGCGTGGAAGTCGACCGTGTCAACAAAGTCTTCCTGGCGCTGATAATCGAGCAGGGGGGTGAGGTCGCCGCCGCCTCCGAACCAGCTTTCCGACGTGACCAGCATGCGCGTATTCATATGGACAGCTGGCACGCGCGGGCTGTGCATGTGCGCGATGAGCGAGATGCCGGAGGCCCAGAACTTGCCGCCGGACTTGTCTGCGCCGGGGATCTGCGCGGCGAAGGCTTCGGAAAAGCTGCCATAGACGCAGGAGACGTGGACGCCGACCTTCTCAAAGAGCTTGCCCTTCATGATCGCCATCGTGCCCCCGCCGAGGTCTTCAGTGCCATCGCCGCGGGTCCAGGATGTGCGCTCGAAGGTACCGGGCTCGCCCTTGTAGAGCGGTGGTTGGGCTTCGCGCTCCAATGCCTCGAATCGCGAAATGATGTCGCCCTGAAGTGATTCGAACCAGGCCTTCGCCTTTGTCTTGCGCGTCTCAAGCACTGTGTCTGACATCAAAAATCTCCTGAATGACTGTCTCCAGACCGTGCGGTCCGGCGCCAATCGCCATGCGTACTGTTCCTAATGCTGCAGACGCGACATGCAAATACAGCTGCGATGGCGTCTTAGCGCCGCAGGGCTACATGCGCGGCTTGCAATGGCGGAGCGGGCGCGCTAACCGCTGCGACAGAACATCCGGGGAGGTGTGTTTTGCGGCGTTGCGCCGCAATGATTTCCTGCCCTGATATTGTATGCAGTCGGAGAAATCCTTGGACAAAGGACCGGAAGAGTGAGCGACGCGCAAAACACGACACATGAGGCGATCGACGAGGATCGCCGCGATTTCATCCACATCGCGACAGCCGCAACGGCCGTTGCAGGGGCTGGCGCGCTGGCATATGCCTTCATCGATCAGATGAACGCGGCCAATGACACCAAGGCCGCATCGAGCCTAGAGGTCGACGTCTCCAAGGTCCCGCTCGGCGGCGAGATTCGCGTGCTGATCGGCGGCAAGCCCTTCTTTATCCGTCACCGCACGGAGGCAGAGATTGCCGCGGCAGTGAGCGTCGATGTCAGCACCCTGCCTGATCCCGAAACCGACGCAGATCGCCTGCGCCCGCTGCCGGACGGTGAGCTTAACCGCGCCATCCTCGTGACGTCAGGCAGCTGTACGCACCTTGGCTGTGTGCCCGTCGGCCCGGCCCAAGGCAACACAGGTGACTATGGCGGCTGGTACTGCCCCTGCCACGGCTCTCACTATGATACGTCGGGCCGTATCCGCCGGGGTCCGGCGCCGGCCAACCTTCCGGTGCCTGACTATGAATATGTCAGCCCGACCGTCATCAACATTTCGCTTTAGGAGAGGATGGACAGGCCATGAGCGGACACCCCTCTACATACGAACCGAAGACCGGCTTCACGAAATGGCTCGACTCGCGTCTGCCGATCGTCCGGCTTGCCTATGACAGCTTTGTCGATTTCCCGACGCCGAAAAATCTGAACTACTGGTACACATTCGGCGGTATCCTCGCAGTCTGCCTGATGACGCAGATCCTGACGGGCGTCGTGCTGGCCATGCATTATACACCAACGGTCGATGGCGCGTTCGCCTCGGTCGAGCGCATCATGCGTGATGTGCCGTTTGGCTGGCTGATGCGCTACATCCACGCCAATGGCGCCTCGATGTTCTTCCTCGCAGTCTACATCCACATGTTCCGCGGGCTTTATTACGGCTCCTACAAGGCGCCGCGCGAGATTCTCTGGATTCTCGGCTGTGTGATTTTCCTGCTGATGATGGGCACGGCCTTCCTCGGCTATGTGCTGCCATGGGGCCAGATGTCCTATCACGGCGCAAACGTGATCACCGGCCTGATCGGTGCGCTGCCGCTGGTGGGTGAGAGCATCCAGACCTGGCTGATGGGTGGACCGTCAATCGGTAACCAGACGCTGCAGCGCTTCTTCTCGCTGCACTACCTGCTGCCCTTCATGATTGCCGGTGTCGTTATCCTGCACATTTGGGCGCTGCACGTGCCGGGCAATAACAACCCGACTGGTGTCGAGGCCCGCAAGGACCCTGAAGGCCTGAAGAAAGATACGGTGCCGTTCCATCCGTATTACACGATCAAGGATGCGTTCGCGATTGTCGTCTTCCTGATTATCTTTGCGACTTTCGTGTTCTATGCCCCGAACGTGCTCGGCCATGCCGACAACTATATCGAGGCCAACCCGCTGGTGACGCCGGCGCATATCGTGCCTGAATGGTATCTGTTGCCCTTCTACGCGATCCTGCGGGCGATCACGTTCAATCTCGGCCCAATCGACGCAAAACTGCTGGGTGTCATTGCGATGTTCGGTTCAATTGCGGTCCTGTTTGTCCTGCCCTGGCTGGACACGTCCAAGGTTAAGTCCATGCGCTACCGCCCTGTTGCGCGCCAGTTCTTCTTCGGCTTTGTGATTGCTGGTGTCCTGCTCGGCTGGTGCGGTGCTTCCAATCCGGACGATCCGATCATTCCGATGGGCAGCGACAAGCTTGTCGTGTCCTACACCGATGCGAACGGCCTGCCGGCGACCCAGACATTCGAGGACTACGAGCCTGCTGCCGATTTCCGGGACAGCCGGACCGAGGCCGGTCAGGACGCGACCATGGCAGTCAAGAAGGCGCCTGCCTTCCGCTTCGTGCATCTCGCGCAGATCATGACGCTGTACTATTTCGCCTACTTCCTGGTCATCCTGCCGCTGCTCGGCCTTCGTGAAAAACCGAAGGATGAGCCAGCCTCCATCCACAAGGCTGTGCTCGGCAATGACCGCGCAGCCCCGGCCCCAGCTGAGTAAGAGGTCTAGGACATGAATTTCCTTCGTTTCATTTCTGCGGGTCTTGGTGCTGCCGCGCTTGTCGCAAGCGCGCATGCGGCCGGCGGCGCCCTGCACCCGCACGAGCCCGAAGGCGGCTGGGCCTTTGAAGGCCCGCTCGGCGAGCTCGACATGGAGAGCGTCCAGCGCGGCTATCAGGTTTACCGCGAAGTGTGCTCATCGTGCCATTCGATGCGCCTGATGAGCTATCGCAATCTCGGCGAACCGGGCGGACCGTTCTACGATCCGGAATATCCGAATGCGAATGACAACCCGCTGGTGAAATCCTTCGCGGCGATGGACACGGTTACCGATCCGATCCCGGACGAGTTCGGCGATCCCGTGACGCGCCCGGCGCGCCCGTCTGATCCGTTCAGATCGCCGTTCAAGAACGAGCAGCAGGCCCGTGCAGCCAATGGCGGTGCTTATCCGCCAGATCTGTCCGTGATCACCAAGGCCCGTCATGGCGGTGCAAGCTATGTCTACAGCCTGATCAGCGGTTACCCCTCACGCGATGCGACCGAAGTGCGCGTTGACGGCACGAATGTCGAAACGATTATCGACGTCTCGCAGGTTGAATCGCTGGCGCATGGTGATGATCACTATGAAGGCGAGCTGATCCAGCCGACTGGCCAGTACTACAATCCATACATGGCCGGCGACACGACGCCGCAATGGCGCGGCGACCCACGTCACGCGCCTCCTGGCGGTTTCCTTGCCATGGCGCCGCAGCTTATGGACGGACGCGTCACCTATCTCGACGGCACCGAAGCGACGGTTGAGCAGATGTCGATCGACATTGCTAACTTCCTGCAATGGGCCGGCGAACCGAAACAGTCGCAGCGCAAGTCGCTCGGCCTCGCGGCGATGATCTATCTCTTTATCCTGGCGATCCTGCTCTGGTTCTCCTTCCACCGCATCTGGCGGAACGTGGACCACTAAAAACGCAGAAGAGCTGTTC
>NZ_JBARZC010000042.1:0-4983 GCF_049649345.1 Henriciella sp.
TCTGATCATGGATGACGACAACAACATCATCTATTCGACGGACGTTGTGGTCACGACGAACTCGGCCAATCTTGTCACGATTAACCGAGCCGGCTCCTCATACTCCTATGACTGTGCGGGCGAATGCCGTGATACGCCGGTGCTCGGCGACAACGACCAGCACTTCCAGCGCGCGCTCAGCCAGGCCCGTGCTGCGCAGCAATTGAATCAGTAGGTTCCCGGCCGGATCCACAAACTCAAAACAGGAAACCAGCCCGGCGCGCCGCGGCTGGTTTTTTCGTGCGCTTTGAAAATTTGGCCGCGCCCGTCGGCTAGCGGCTCGGCCGGCTGTTCGAGGTGGCCGCCATGGCAGGTGCGGCCTGCTCGGCGGCAAGCGCTGCGGCCTCGTCAATGCTGGCGGAATAGATCGGGCTTGCCGTGTCGGACATCAGACCCACAGCTACACCGTCCATGTGCCACTCGAACGCGCTGCCGTCCTGCACTGTGACCGTCCAGTCGGCGCCAATGCGCGGATAATAGACTTCGCCGCGCGCCATTGTGCGGCTTCTGAAGATCGTGCCGTCCGCGCCGCGCACTTCGATCCAGGCAGGCTTCATCGCCACGATGGAGATTTCTGCGGTGTCGCTGACAGGCTGTGCTGCGCGCTCGCGGGCAAACAGGCTGCCCTGCGCGGTGTTCACAGCAACCACCCGTTCGGCGACAGACGGCGTCGCGCGCCGCTCAAACACCTTGTCGGGCGTCAGGAAGAGCGCGCTTACGCTGACGGCCATGACGAGCGCGCCTGCGCCAAGCGCAGGAATGAGATAGCGCCGGCGGCCAAGCTCGCTGACCGTGACGGAGGATTTGGGGATGGCCGTTGCCAGATCCTGCTCTTCTTCCATCGGGAAGTCGGCAAGGATTGTCTCTGCGGGAATGCCAAGGGCATTGGCATAGCTGCGCGCAACTATACGCGTGCGGCGCATGTCATAATCTGGAGGCTGGATGGTCTGTTCGAGCGATTCCAGGACGCGGCGGTTGATCAGGAGCTCTTTCGACATCTCCTCGATCGACTTGCCCCGCGCCTCGCGGCCCGCGCGCAGGCGCCCGCCAGCGGTAAAGCCCTCGATCAGGCCTGTCATGCCGGGGTCTGTGTCCTCACTTGCGGCGTCAGACAAAGCAGCAGTGTCCGGCGAGGACATGGTCTCGTCGTTACCGGTTTCTTCCGGCCCGAATTCGACTGACTTCTTGTCGTCATGTTCCATGACGTACCGTCCAGTTTCTGCGTGACTGATACTGCTTTTCCCAATGCAGGCATCATACCATAGCATCTCGCGCGCCAAACGCACTCAAATCAGCTGTCAGTCAATGCAATTTCTTGTAATTGCGCGATGGCTAACACTTCGTTACGGAACGATCCGTTCGACGAATGAATCAGCTCTTTCAGGCGGGCCGAAAAGTCGCCAAGGTCCAGAGATCTAAGCATTCTTTTCACAGGACCGATCCCTGCAGCCGGCATGGAAAGCATACGATAACCAAGGCCCATCAGGCACAGGGCCTCCAGCGGACGTGATGCAACTTCGCCACACACCGAGACAGGAATATCCAGCCGATCGCACTCTTTCTTGATAAAATCGAGGTATCTCATCGCCGGGCGGCTGACCAGATCATAGCGATCCGACACTCTCTGGACCATGCGGTCGGCTGCGTGGAAGAACTGCATGAGATCATTCGTGCCGACCGACAGGAAATCCACCTCCCCCGCCACGTCTTCCAGCCCATAGGCAAAAGCCGGGCTTTCCAGCATCGCCCCGACGCGCAATTCGCAGGGCTCGGCGTGCCCGCGCTGCTTGCTCCACTCGATCTCATCGAGCAGCAGCGCCTTCGCCTCGAAGAATTCCTCGGCGATCGTTACCATTGGGAACATGACCGATAGAGGCCCGCCATCTGCAGCCCGCACAAGCGCACGCAACTGCCGCCGGAACAGGCCCGGCCGGTCGAGCGCAAAACGGATCGAGCGCCAACCCAGCGCAGGGTTCTCCTCGAACTCGTCTGTGGCATTCGGCAGAAGCTTGTCGCCGCCCAGGTCAAGCGTGCGGAACTGCACAGGCCGGCTGCCGGCATGATCGAGCACGCTTCTATAAAGCTCGATCTGGGATTCCATTTTGGGCAGCGTGTCTGAGACAAGGAACTGGAACTCGGTGCGGAACAGGCCGATCCCGTCTGCGCCCGTGCGGTCGAGCGAGTCGAGGTCGATGGCGAGGCCGGCATTCAGCATCAGCTTGATGTCGACCCCGTCACGGGTGCGGGACGGCTGATCGCGCAGCGCCTGAAACGCCGCCTGGCGTTCGGTGCGAAGAACGGTCCGTGTCTGATAGGCGTCGAGCAGGCTCTGATCGGGCCGCACATGCAGCGTGCCCTCCTCGCCGTCGACGATGATCTGGTCTCCAGGCGAGACGAGCGCCGAGAGGCCGCCTACCCCGCCTATCGTCGGAATACCCATGGCGCGCGCGACGATGGCTGTGTGGCTTGAGGGCGCTACTTCTTCGAGGATGATCGCCGCAAGGCCGGACGTGCGGTATTCCAGCAGCTCTGCCGGGCCGAGGCGGCGCGCAATCAGCACTTCCTTCACGTCTGCGTCGGTATCGCGTCCGTTGAAACTGGTCTGCCGGCTACCGGAAAGCATGCGCAGGAGGCGGTTGTCGAGGTCTTCCAGATCGTGCAGCCGCTCGCGCAGATAGGGGTCCTGCACATTTTCAAGCTTGGTGCGGTGGTCGCGGCGTGAGCGGTCGACCGCGGCTTCGGCAGACAGGCCCGTACGGACCGTTTCTTCGAGCCGCATGGCCCAGACCGGGTCGCTCGACAGCATCTTGAACGCTTCGAGCACTTCGCGCGGCTCGCCGAAGATGGCGCCGACATCGCTGGCCAGCATCCGGTCGAGGGAGGCATTGAGCTCGCCGAGTGCAGTGCGCAGGCGCTGGACCTCGGCTTCCGGGTCTTCTGTGAAATAGCGGGCTGGCGAGACGACAACGTCATGCAGCCGCGCGCGTCCGACGCCAAGCCCGTCGCAGAGGACCCGGCCGCGAAGCGTGGCAGGCCTCGCCTCCCTGGCAGACATGCTACTTGTGGTCGGCGCTTCGGCGGCAACGACTTCGGCAAGCACCATGGCGATGGTCTGCAGGCTGTCGATCTCGTCTTCCTCATAGACCCGCTCGGTCCGGTTCTGGACGGTGAGGACGCCGATCACACGGCCATCGCGCAGGATCGGCACGCCGAGAAAGGCGTGATACGGGTCCTCGCCTGTCTCAGGCCTGTAGGAGAAAGCCGGATGGCGCGGCGCGTCCTGTATGGACAGCGGTTCGCCGGAGAGCGCGATCTGGCCGACAAGGCCCTCATCAAGCGCCATACGCGTCTGGTGCACGGCGGCGGGGGCGAGGCCCTCGGTCGCGACCAGTTCAAGCTCGTCATCGTCGGTCCGCTTGTAGATGGAGCACACGTCCGCGACCATTGTCCCTGCAACAAGGGTCACCACCTTCTGGAGGCGTGTATCGGCTTCCATATCGCCCGCCATCACATTGCGAAGACGGTTGATCAGGAGCCTGGGGACAGAAAAGCTCTGGGGCATAGCTCCACGAAATAACTGGGTCCGGCCCCAACTGGCCGGTTGGGTTACGCGTCGTCAAGCCCGAAAGCGGTGTGCAGGGCGCGCACGGCCAGCTCTGTATATGCTGCATCGATCAGCACCGAAATCTTGATTTCGGAGGTCGAGATCACATCAATATTGATACCCTTCTTGTAGAGCGCATCGAACATTGTGCCAGCAACACCGGTATGGCTTTTCATGCCAACGCCGATCACCGACACCTTTGCCACGTCGCGCGCAACATGCAGGCTTTCAAAGCCGATTTCCGGCTCGTGGCGGGTCAGCAGCTCCTCGGCCTTGGTGCTGTCGGCGCTCGTGCAGGTAAACACCATATTGGCGCGCTCGGCGCTGCGGGCATTCGCCTGGACGATCATGTCGACATTGACGCCGGCCTCGGCCAGCATCGAGAAGATGCGGGCCGACACGCCCGGCTTGTCTTCAACGCCATAGAGCGTGACCTTGGCTTCATCGCGTGAATAGGTAACCCCGTTGACGACCTGTTTTTCCACGATCTCATCCTCACTGCAGACATAAGTGCCCTGATTGGTCTCGCCCGGCCCGGCAAAGCTGGAAAGCACACGAACCCTGACCTGGTGGTTCATGGCCATCTCGACGGATCGCGTCTGAAGCACCTTGGCGCCCATCGAGGCCATTTCGAGCATTTCCTCGTATGATACTTTTTCAAGCCGGCGGGCCTGCGGGACGATGCGCGGGTCTGTCGTGTAGACCCCGTCGACATCGGTATAGATATCGCAGGAATTGGCATCGAGGGCAGCAGCGACGGCGACAGCGCTGGTATCGGAGCCGCCCCGGCCGAGCGTCGAGACGCGGCCTTCATCGGTGACGCCCTGGAAACCCGCGATCACGGCGATCTCGCCGCTGTCGATCGCATCGGAAAGCCCTGAGTTCTCGAACCCCTGGATGCGCGCCTTGCCGTGAGCCGAACTTGTCTTCATGGCGAGCTGCCAGCCAAGCCAGCTGCGCGCCTTGAGGCCGCGCTTTCTGAGCGCCAGGGCCAGAAGCCCGCTTGTCACCTGTTCGCCGGACGAGACGACGACATCATACTCGTCATCGAAATTCGGGCCGGTGATGGCGTCACCGGCAGCGCCGCGGGCAAATCCGACAAGCTTGTTGGTCTCGCCCGCCATGGCCGAAACGATCACAGCGAGCTTCTCGCCCTGCTCTGCGCGCCACGCGACAATGTCTGCGACATGCGCGATGCGATCGAGGTCTGCGACCGAGGTTCCGCCAAATTTAAGGACTGTGCGCTGCATTGCCTCGCTGCCAAGCCTTCCCATTTAATGCATCAGAGATTTCGGGCGTGTCTTTAAGCGCGTCGCCGCAATAGAGCAAACAGGTTTGCT
>NZ_JBARZC010000043.1:0-5116 GCF_049649345.1 Henriciella sp.
TTGTGGTGGGTTCAGCAAAGATACCGCCAAAAATTACGCTTTTAGGTTTGGCCGGCCAAGTAGTTTTCCAAGATCAGCAGGATCGATTGGGCAATTCGGCGTTGGAATGAAGCGTGCATTGCTCAAATTTGGATCGAAGTTTGAGGTACACTCCTCCACCGATAAGGAATCATGGGCTGTAGGTTTGGACGTAGATGAGTGGCTTAACCATACAGACTGGCACTTTCCTTGGATCGATTTTGAGTCGGCTGGGGGAGTTTCAGAAAGCGTGCCTGGTACGCGCGTAGAAGTTACGGACTTAAGGGCTGAGGTATCGCAGCGGTTTGGTTCAGTCCAATTCGTCCAAAAACTCAGAGACTTGATCAAGACAAAGCACCGCGAATTCATTGCGGACAGACTTCATATTGAAGTTAACGAGGAAGTTATAGATGCTACCAAGTTGGCATTGCTTGTGCAGTCTGATCTCAAACCTGGCTACGATGAATTTCAAATCATAACAGATGACAATAAGCCTGTGCATGTCAAAATTTTGGTGGGCGTGGGCCAGTCAAGCCCCCGCGAAGCTGGCTGGTACGTCGTCTGCAACGGTCGCGTTATACTCAGCGCTGATCGTGACGCCAATACGGGCTGGGGAAAAATCGAGGAAGAAAGCAATCGTGTGATGATCCCGAGCTTCCACAACCAGTTTGCGAGATTTCGAGGAGTCGTCTGGCTAGATAGTGACGACTCTTCGCTGCTCCCTTGGAACACTCAGAAAACCGATATCGATGTGGATAATGTCGCGTGGCGCAAGACGTTTAACCGGATGGTTGAAATGATGCGACCAGTAATCAATTGGCTGAATGATCTGGATGCTGATATCGATGAGCATACAAGAAAACATAGCGCGCTTCTGAAGTATGTTGAAAGCGCTAGTTCTCAAAGTATTGAAATGGTGACAAAGAAAAAACAAGATTTTGAGGCGCCAAGAAGAGACGCAATTCGACCGGGTCCGCCAACTACAAAAATTCAATACTCAAGACCCGTCTCTAAAATCGAAGAGCTGAAGCAAGCATTGAGCGTAAATAGCGCTGTAGCTGTCGGGGAAAAGACGTTTGATTTAATCTACGCGGAGCTTTGCGGATAATGGATAGCTTCCGAAAAATAAATTACTCGATTCGTCCAGCGAAGCACGCCGAGCGCCGTATGGTAGCGGAAATTATCAGACGACTTCACGTGTTCGCGCCGCTTGAACAATATGAATATGTGGGGATGGGATCTCTGTGGTTCACAGACTTTTCTCTGTTTCATCGCCTATTTGGCCTTAAGAAAATGGTTTCTATTGAAGGCGCTACCCACGCTCAAGCGCGTGTAGAGGCAAACAAACCGTTTTCTTCCATCGAAATCCGTTTCGAGAAATGCTCTACGGCGCTCCCCGCGCTGGATTGGGATTCGAAGAAAATTGTTTGGCTTGATTACGATTCCAAACTCCAGCCTGATGTTCTGTCCGATGTAGGAACGGTCGCGACGCGGGCGGCGAACGGGTCTTTGCTTTGCACAACTACTAACTGTGATAACGCGCCCGAGCTTCAGGAAGACGATTCAGATCTTTCAGCGGACGATCAGTTTCGAGCCAAATTCGGCGCTGAGAGAATTCCGGAGAAGTTTTCGGAACTTGATCTGTACGGTTGGAGATACGGAGCACTCAGCAGACAGATGATTATGCAAGAAATTGAAGAGGCACTCATCATTCGCAACGCGGGTTCAGACAATAAATTAAAATACGAAAGCGTGGCGGCCATTGAATACACAGATGGCGCAAAGATGAGCACAGAAATTGGTGTTTTCGTGGATACCCAACAGACTGATACCTATGAGAAAGCAGACTTCGGTTCATTGGACTTTTTACATTCTGACAAACCCGTCCGAATCGAAGTTCCTCCTCTAACCATTCGAGAAATCAGAGCCATAGAGCGACATCTTCCCACGGTAGATGCCAGTGTCCCCAAAAGTCCTGATTATATCCCGGAGGCGGATCGGCGCAGGTTTTCGGCGTTTTACCGTTATCTCCCGAACTTTGTAGTGTTGGAAGGCTGAGTCGCTCACAGCCCCAACTCCTCTTCCCGCAACTTCTTCACCTCATCGCGCAATCTCGCCGCCTCTTCAAACTCCAAATTCGCCGCCGCTTCGCGCATCTGTTTCTCCAGGTCGGAGATGACGGCTTTGAGGTTGTGGCCTGAGCCGGCCTCCAGGGCAGGGGCCTTGTCCTCGGAGACCCCGCGCGGGAGTTTGCGGGAGCGTCCCCCCTTGAGCTGCTGGGTCTTGGACCGGCTCTCGCCGAGATCGGCGAGAATGTCCGCGACGGCCCGCACGATCGTGGTCGGGACGATGCCGTGTGCTTCGTTGTGCGCGATCTGTTTCTCGCGGCGCCGTTCGGTTTCTTCCATGGCGCGCTCCATCGAGCCGGTCACCCGGTCTGCATAGAGCACGACGCGCGCATCGGCATTGCGCGCCGCCCGGCCGATGGTCTGCACCAGCGAGGTCTCTGACCGCAGGAAGCCTTCCTTGTCCGCATCGAGAATGCCGACAAAGCCGCATTCGGGAATATCGAGGCCCTCCCGCAGCAGGTTGATACCGACCAGCACGTCGAACTCGCCGAGCCGCAGGTCACGGATGATCTCGATCCGCTCGACCGTATCGATGTCAGAGTGCATGTAGCGCACGCGCACGCCATTCTCGTGCAGGTATTCGGTGAGATCCTCGGCCATCTTTTTGGTCAGCGTCGTGACCAGCGAGCGCATGCCCTTGGCCGCGACCTCCTTCACCTCGGCCATCAAATCGTCGACCTGGTTGATATTGCCATTGTCCTTGGTGCCGGTGACAGGGCGCACCTCGACCGGCGGGTCGATGAGGCCAGTGGGGCGGATCACCTGTTCGGTGAACACGCCGCCAGTCTGCTCCAGCTCCCATTTACCGGGCGTCGCGGACACGTGCACCGTCTGCGGGCGCATCGCCTCCCATTCGGGGAATTTCAGCGGGCGGTTGTCGATGCAGGAGGGCAGGCGGAAGCCATATTCGGCGAGCGTCGACTTGCGGTTGAAGTCGCCTTTGAACATGGCGCCGATCTGCGGCACGGTCTGGTGGCTCTCATCGACGAAGACGAGGGCGATTTCCGGCAGGTATTCGAACATGGTCGGCGGCTGCTCACCCGGCAGGCGGCCGGTGAGATAGCGCGAATAGTTCTCGATGCCGTTGCAGGAGCCGGTCGCGGCCATCATTTCGAGGTCATAGGTCGTGCGCTGCTCGATGCGCTGGGCCTCGAGCAGTTTGCCGTGCTTTTCGAAGTGGGCGAGCGTCTCCTTCAGCTCTTTCTTGATGCCGTTTATGGCGCCGTTGAGCGTCGGGCGCGGTGTCACATAGTGGCTGTTGGCGTAGAGCTTGATGGCGGGCAGATCGGCGGTTTTCTTGCCGGTCAGCGGGTCGAATTCGACAATGCTTTCCAGCTCGTCGCCAAAGAAAGAGAGCTTCCAGGCGCAGTCATCAAGGTGGGCCGGGAAGATGTCGAGCACGTCGCCCTTGAGGCGGAAGCTGCCGCGCTGGAAGGCGCTGTCATTGCGCGTGTATTGCAGCGCCACGAGCTTCTGCGTCACCTCGCGCGGATCGATCTGCTGGCCCTCTTCGAGCTTGAACGTCATCGAGCTGTAGGTCTCGACCGAGCCAATGCCGTAAATGCACGAGACCGACGCCACGATGATCACGTCATCGCGCTCCAGGATCGCCCGCGTCGCCGAGTGGCGCATCCGGTCGATCGCCTCATTGATCGAGGATTCCTTCTCGATATAGAGGTCCGAGCGCGGCACATAGGCTTCCGGCTGATAGTAGTCGTAATAGGAGACGAAATACTCCACCGCATTGTCCGGGAAGAAGGATTTCATCTCGCCATAGAGCTGTGCCGCAAGCGTCTTGTTGGGCGCGAGGATCAGCGCCGGGCGCTGCACCGCCTCGATGACCTTGGCCATGGTGAAGGTCTTGCCGGTGCCCGTCGCGCCGAGCAGGACCTGGTCGCGCTCGCCATCCTTGATGCCCTCGACGAGTTCCGGGATGGCCGTGCGCTGGTCGCCTGCCGGCTCATAGTCGGACGCCACGACGAAGCGCTTGCCACCCTCGATCTTCTCCCAGCGCCGGTCGGGCCGGTGCGGAGTCCAGTTATCGGATGCCAGCTGCCCCGACGCATCGCGCGCGGCGCCAGACCAGTCAAATGTCGCAGAGGCGTCCTGAACGCCGGAAGGGGAACGAGCCATGAACGGCAAGATGGGGCAGGGGAGGGGGGATGTGAAGGGGCTTCGCAGCCGGTTTGCGCAGCAAAGCCATCGATCCGGTGGATCGATGGCAGGCGGAGAAGGCCACGGCAGTGGCCTGCTGACAGGGGTGTGTCAGGAGTGGCTAGCTCAGCTGAAACTTTCGCCGCAACGAGAGAAGGATTAGGAAAATGAATAGAGTGGCGAGAAGGCTGTGGAATAATCCGATGATTTTGAACCCTATTTCGCAATGCTGGGTAAGGTAGGCCGCTAGTTGGGTTGAGCCACAAACGGGTTCTCCGGTATCACAAGTGTCCATCCCAATTCGGCCAAATATCGGATTGAAAACAAAGAACGGTCGAAAGGTGAGCGTTAGCCCTAATGCGAACGCGCTTCCCACCAAAGGAATTGAACACGGGATTCCAGCGGCAGAGCCCAACAGAAAATAGCTGGCCGCCGCGATGATCCATACCGTCACAAGCCAAGCCGCCGGGCGCATAAAACTGCTGCCATATTCGGAGAAAGATCCATATCCTCTGGCTAACACACGATCCCAGAAGGGGACTTCACCACCATCCTTCCGCATGAAACGAGCCTTCATTTGCTCCACGTGGAACTTGGACTGGTAGTCGTGTGCTTTGATGGTCTCCATATGCTTTGCGAGCGTTCGAAAGGAGCCTTCAGTGACACTGAGCCTGTCGTCTCGCTCACGCCCTGTAACAGCCACAATGTACGGTCGCCAATCGAATGCACTTCTTCTAAAACTTGTATCGAAATTGAATTCACATGATTGGAAACGCGGCGCGCGGCAGAAGACGCAATCTTCGAATGCGGTGCGT
>NZ_JBARZC010000044.1:0-2989 GCF_049649345.1 Henriciella sp.
AAACGTGTCAGGGAGGCGTCTGTAATCCGTGAGTGGACAGATAGGGCACGCCGTTGCCAGAGACCACCCTGGCAGACCGCATGACTCTCATGCATAATTGCATTTGCAACGATTTTCAGGCGAGGCCTTACCCGATCGCGCCCTGCACGCCTCGTTGCCCTGTGTTGACTTTACGATCCGCCCCAGCCATGCCGATGGCCAATCGCAATTCAATACGTTCGGAGCCGATCTTCATGTCTGACCCACGCGCCCATATCATGCCCGTCTACGCCCCGCCGGAGGAAGCGTTTGTGCGCGGCGAGGGGGTGCGCCTCTATACGGAAGGCGGAGAAGAATATCTCGATTTCATCGCCGGCATCGCGGTCAATTCGCTCGGCCATGCGCACCCGAAACTCGTCGAGGCGCTGCAGGACCAGGCCGGCAAGCTCTGGCACCTGTCGAACATGTTCCGCGTCAAGGCGGGCGAAGAGCTCGCCGACAAGATGTGCGCGCGCACTTTTGCAGACCGGGTCTTCTTCACCAATTCCGGCACCGAGGCTGTCGAGTGTGCGCTCAAGGCTGCGCGCAAGTATCACTGGTCCAAAGGCAATGAGGAGCGGATCGAGTTCGTCACGTTTACCGGCGCCTTCCACGGCCGCTCCCTCGGCGCGATCAATGCCGGCGGTAATCCGAAATACCTCGAAGGCTTCGGCCCGCCCATTCCGGGCTTCAACCAGCTTGAATGGGGCGATCATGATGCGCTGAAAGCTGCCGTCACCGACAAGACCTGCGCGGTCTTCGTCGAGCCTGTCCAGGGCGAGGGCGGCGTGCGCGCCATGCCCGAGGAATGCCTGACCGGGCTGCGCAAGCTCTGCGACGAGACCGGCACGCTGCTCATCTATGACGAGGTCCAGTGCGGCATGGGCCGGACCGGCAAGCTCTTCGCCCATGAATGGGCGCCAGACGCTGAGCCGGACATCATGTGCGTCGCCAAGGGCGTCGGCGGCGGTTTCCCGTTCGGGGCCTGCCTTATGACGGAAGAGGTTGGCCTTCCCATGCAGCCCGGCTCCCACGGCTCGACCTATGGCGGCAACCCACTCGCCATGGCGGTCGGCAATGTGGTCTGGGATACAATTTCGGACGAGGCCTTCCTCGCCGAAGTGCGCCGCGTCTCCGGCACGGTTGCGCAGGGGCTGAAAAGCCTCGCCGACAGCCACCCGGACAAGGTCTCCGGCGTGACCGGCAAGGGCCTGCTGACCGGGCTGGAACTGAAAGCTGCGCCAAAGCCTGTCCAGCATGCCTGCCGCGACAAGGGCCTGCTGGTTGGTGTCGCGGGCAACAATGTGCTGCGCCTCGCGCCCCCGCTCGTCATCAAGGATGAGGATGTCCGCCAGGCGGTCTCCGTTATCGATGAAGCGCTGGGCGCGTGGGATATGGAGGGGTAGGCACTTGCTCGTGTGGAGATGGCTTGTTGCTCTAGGGGCCTGCTTTCTCGTCGGAGCGCTTGCCGGGATTTGTCTTCACTGGATTCTTTTTGATTCCTTTGGCGATCTGTCGGCCGGCCATTTGCGATTAGGCCTGACGGTTGGCTTGATATTCGCGCTGATTGGTGCGTTACGCGCGCTCTGGCTATTCAGATCGAAGCAAAGACCAAACTAAAAAAGCCGGCACGCTTCTCAGCTGCCGGCTTTCTTCATTTCTGATGGAGGGCGAAGACTATTTCTTCGTCATCCCCTTCATGCCCATGCGGCCGATTTCGGCGCGGCCGACGACCATGTGGTGCACTTCGTCCGGACCATCAGCGAGACGCAGCGTACGCTGCTGGGTGTACATGTTGGCGAGCGGCGTCCACTGGGACACGCCGGTTGCGCCGTGGATCTGGATCGCATCGTCGATGATCTTGCAGACGCGTTCCGGCACCATGGCCTTGACCATCGAGATCCAGACGCGCGCTTCCTTGTTGCCGAGCACGTCCATCGCCTTGGCCGCCTTTAGCACCATGAGGCGCATGGCTTCGATCTCGATGCGGGCGCGCGATACCACTTCCTGATTGCCGCCGAGCTTGATCAGCGGGCGTCCGAACGCCTCACGGGTCATGCCGCGCTCAAGCATCAGGTCGAGCGCCTTCTCTGCGGCGCCGATGGAGCGCATGCAGTGGTGGATGCGGCCCGGGCCGAGGCGCAGCTGGGAGATTTCGAAGCCGCGGCCAACGCCGAGCAGGATGTTTTCTTCCGGCACTTTCACGTCCGTAAAGCGGATGTGCATGTGGCCGTGCGGGCTGTCATCCTCGCCAAAGACGTGCATGGGCCCAAGCACTTCAACCCCGGGGGTATCGATCGGCACGAGGATCTGCGACTGCTGCTCATGGCTCTGGCCGTCCGGGTCGGTCTGCACCATCACGATCATGATCTTGCACCGTGGGTCGCCGGCGCCAGAAGCGTAATACTTCTCGCCATTGATAACCCATTCGCCATTCTTCAGAACAGCTTGCGTGCGAACATTGCGCGCGTCCGAGCAGGCGGTGTCCGGCTCAGTCATCGCGAAGGCAGAGCGAATTTCGCCATTGAGAAGCGGCTTCAGCCACTGCTCTTTCTGAGCTTCGGTGCCAACGCGCTCGAGCACTTCCATATTGCCTGTGTCCGGCGCGGCGCAGTTCAGGCACTCGGAGGCCAGACGGTTCTTGCCGAGCACAGCGGCGATATAGGCATAGTCGAGATTGGAGAGGCCTTCGCCGGTTTCGGCGTTCGGCAGGAAGAAGTTCCAGAGGCCCTGCGCCTTGGCCTTGTCCTTGACCTCTTCGAGCATTTCCAGCTGGCCAGGCACATAGGAGAAGCGATCCTTGCGGTCCTTTCCGAGCTCGTGGAATTTCTCCGACATCGGGGCGACTTCCTCATCGACGAATTTCTTCACCGCCTCGTAAAGCGGCACGGCCTCTTCGGACATGCGCAGATCGTTGAGCGGATCGCGTACGTCCATTTTTTCGAGTGTTCCGGTATCCATTGGATGATCT
>NZ_JBARZC010000045.1:0-3797 GCF_049649345.1 Henriciella sp.
GTGCCGGTCATCGTGTCGCCGAGTGAGACGCCTGCGCGCGAGGGCAGCCGATCAGGTTCTCCCATCAGATATCGCAGCCCGCCCTTGGCTTCGCCCACGCTGGCATAGCCGGCCTTGGCGCTTTCCGGGCCTGTTTGTCCATAGCCTGAGATCCGCGTGATCACGAGGCGCGGATTGATCTCATGCAGCACGTCGGGCCCGATCCCCCAGCGCTCCAGCGTGCCGGGCCGGAAGTTTTCCACGATGACATCGGCGGTCGCAGCAAGCGCCTTCAATATGTCCTGGCCGTCTGCTTCGCGCAGATTGAGCGTGACCGAAGTCTTGTTGCGCCCAAGGATAGGCCAGTAGAGGCCGACACCATTCTTCTTCGCCGCGCCCCAGCCGCGCGCCGGATCGGGCATGCCGGGCGCCTCGATCTTGATGACCTCGGCGCCGAAATCGCCGAGCAGCTGCGCGCAGAACGGGCCTGCGATCAGCTGGCCAAGTTCGAGCACGCGCAGACCGGCCAGGGGAGGGGGAACGGAAGGTTCGGACATGCGCTGTCTTATGAACAACAGCAGAGAGGATGCAAGACATGTCGGACTGGATTGAAACGAGTTGGTCTGCACTGGGGATGGTCTTTATCAGCGCAATCGCGGTGTATGCCTGGGTCATAATTCTGACCCGCATTTCCGGGCTGAGAAGCTTCTCGAAAATGAGTGGTTTTGACTTTGCGATGACGGTCGCAACAGGCTCGGCAGCGGCTGGGATTTTTATCGCGAAGGACCCGCCGCTCCTGCAGGGACTGTTCGCGCTCTTTGTTCTGTTCGCCATGCAGATGGCCATTGCAGCGGTCCGAAAGCGCAGCAGTTTCGTTGAAAAACTTGTCGCCAACGAGCCACGGCTCATCATGTGGCGCACCGAATACATCGAAGAGCAGATGAAAAAGGCGAAGATTACCCGCTCGGATGTCATCGCCAAGCTACGCGAGGCGAATGTCACGCGTTTCGACCAGATTTATGCGGTGGTCGCCGAGACGACCGGGGATGTATCCGTGCTGCACGGCGAACCTGGAACAGCGCTCGACAAAGGTCTGTTGACCGATGTCATCGGTTATGACCCAGAGCGCCATCGGCCCTCCGGTGTAACCGATACTGCCTGAACGCTGGGGACCGCCCCAGCGGAAGCTGCTGACATTGATGCCGCCGTTGCGCTAGGGTCTTGGCACCCAAAAAAAAGGCGCGGAGGACAGGCCATGAGCGAATTCAAGGAAATTAAGACAGCGACCCAGGATGGGGTTCTGACCATCACGCTGAACCGGCCAGACAGGCTGAATGCGTGGACGGGCACGATGGAAGCGGAAGTTCAGACCGTCGTTCGAGCGGCTGGCAAGGATGATGATGTCCGGGTCATTGTCGTTACCGGTGAAGGCCGCGGCTTCTGTGCTGGCGCAGACATGGCGGGCCTGCAATCGATCCAGGGATCAGGAGAATCGCGCGAGACCTCTGAGGTGGACCGCGCTGATCCGATCGAGAACCTGTATCCCGGACGCTTCGGTTATCTCTATGCCTGCCCCAAACCGATCATCGCCGCCATCAACGGGGCGTGCGCGGGTATCGGTCTTATTTTCGCGCTCTATGCGGATCTTCGTTACTGCGCCGAAGAGGCCAAGTTCACGACCGCCTTCGCTCAGCGCGGCCTTGTAGCAGAGCATGGGATCGCATGGCTGCTGCCGCGCCTCATCGGCGAAGCGAACGCGCTCGACCTCCTGTTCACTGCCCGCAAGTTTACAGGGGCGCAAGCGGCGCAGCTGGGTCTTGTGAACGCCGCTTATCCCTCCACCGAGCTTAAGGGAGAAGTGCATCTGGTCGCGAGACATCTTGCAACCCAGGTTTCTCCGCGCTCTGTGGCCGTCATGAAGCGCCAGATCCGCGAATCCTACTTCCAGAATTTCGAGGAAAGCCTTGAAGTGGCAGACGAGGAGATGGCAGGCAGCTTCAAGACATTTGATTTCAAGGAAGGCGTTGACAGTTTTGTCGAGCGCCGCCCGCCCGCCTTTCAGGGGCGATAGACAGGACCAGGAATGACAAGACGTATCGATATTGTTGAAGTCGGCCCGCGCGACGGGCTGCAGAACGATCCCGGCAATCTGAGCACGGCGCAGAAGCTCGAATTCATCTCACGGCTCGAAGAAGCCGGTGTGCGCCGTATGGAATCCGGCAGCTTCGTTTCGCCCAAGGCTGTGCCGAAAATGGCGGACAGCGCTGACGTCTTCATGGGGCTCGACCGCTCGAAGCCGACGCGCCACATCGCGCTGGCCCTGAATGAAAAGGGGGTGCGCCGGGCCATCGATGCCAAGGCAGACGAGATCAATTTCGTCCTGGTCGCCGGTGAAGCCTTCGGCAAACGCAATCAGGGCATGAGCCCGTCTGAAAGTGGCGACATGCTCGCCCAGTGTGCCCCGCTTGTCCTCGAAGCGGGCATCCCTCTTTCCGCGACAATTTCTGTCGCGTTTGGTGACCCGTATGATGGCGACGTTGATCCGGCTGTGGTCGGCAATCTTGCTGCGCGTGCGCAGCGGGCGGGGGTCAATGAGCTGGCTCTTGGCGACACGATCGGCGTGGCGACGCCTTGGCAGGTCCGGGCGCTGACCGAGCGCGTTCGCATGGAGGCGCCCGACGTCTATCTACGCATGCATTTCCATGACACGCGCGGCGCGGCTCTCGCCAATGTGGCGGCGGCGATTGATGAGGGCGTTGACGTGATCGATGCCAGCTGCGGCGGCATCGGCGGCTGCCCGTTTGCGCCGGCGGCGACGGGAAATGTCGCCACAGAAGATGTCGTCTATATGCTGGAGCGGGGCGGCTTCGAAACGGGGCTGGATCTCTCCAAGCTGATCGACACCGCCAAATGGCTGGAGACCGTCCTCGGTCATCCGGTCAGTTCAAGCCTCAGCAGGGCGGGCGGCTTTCCGTCCTGACCCGTCTTTGACTGCCCCCGCGTCAGACTTGCGCGCAGCCTTTCTGCCAGAACACACTCGCCTTCGAAGTCCGTAAGAGGCGAAGCAGAGGGAGACGTATTTTGGCCAATAGATTCGATAGCAAGGTTGTCTGCATCACGGGCGCGGCGAAAGGCATAGGGCGTCAGGCGGCGAAAAGCTTCGCGGATGAAGGCGCGATCATCGTCGCGACAGACATTGAAGAAGAAACCGGCCAGTCTCTCGTCTCAGAGATTGAAGAGGCTGGTGGCAAGGCCCGCTTCGTTTCTCATGACGTCACCTCCGAAGACGCCTGGAAAAGCGTAATCGGCTCGATCCGTGAGACCGAGGGCAAGCTGGATGTCCTGATCAACAATGCCGGCATCGGCATGACAGGGCTTGCCCATGAGATGGAGCTGTCGCTCTGGCGCAAGATGATGGCGGTGAATGTCGATGGCGTCTTTCTCGGCGTGAAGCATGCGCTGCCTTTCATGAGAGCGGCGGGCAAGGGCAATATCATCAACGTCTCCTCGATCGCCGGCCTGCGATCGACGGCGAACTTTGCCTGCTATTGCGCGACCAAGGCGGCGGTGCGCAGCTTCACCAAATCGGTGGCGCTGGAATGCGCCGAAGCCAAGGACGGGATCCGCGTGAACTCCATCCATCCGGGCATCATCTCGACCGCAATCTGGGACACGCTGATCGGTACGAGCGAGGCCAAGGACAGCAACATGCCGCGCAATGAGACGCTATCTGGCATGACCGCAGAGGCGGTTCCCTTCGGCCGAACCGGCACGATCCAGGAGATCGTTAATGGCATGATCTTCCTCGCCTCAGACGA
>NZ_JBARZC010000046.1:0-2451 GCF_049649345.1 Henriciella sp.
CACCGACGCTCTTTGGGCGGCGCCTGCAACCCATCGACTGCCAGAACCTCTTTTGTGAGATTTCCAAATATGCCCGCATTGCGCATCCAGACGTTGCGGGCATAGCCAACAGAACCCGGATTAAACAGAGATACCACTGCAACCGGACGCCGCTTGAGCGCCCGGTATTTCCCGCTGACTGGAGCCTTGAGGAAAGCGTCGATGAGTTCCTGTCGCCAGGTGGCGAAACGAAAAGCAAGCGCGTACGAGATCAACGCAACCTATTTCCGGATTACAGCGCGGACCGGGGCCCAAAATGATCATCGGGATTGGACAGGACATCTGTCTCATTTCCAGAATTGCCGCATCCGTTGAGCGTTTTGGCCGGGCCTTTACCGAACAATTCTGCCGCCCCGAAGAAGTGGCTTGGGCAGAGCGCACAGCTTACCCCATTGCAGCCTATGCACGCATACTTTCCGCCAAGGAGGCAATTGGAAAGGCGCTAGGCGTCGGCATGGGTGAGATCTTGTTCTGGGACGATATCGAACTGAACATTGCTTCCGCTTTGCGCACCAAAATTGCGATACACGACGACGCGTTGGGTAGGTTGCACAATCTTCGTCCCGGTGCTCTGCGAATTCATCTAAGTTGGTCTTTGCGTCCGCCTCTTGTCTCAACGCTTGCTGTGGCGGAGTCGCGTGAGCTAGCGGCGAACATTTCCCTCGCTCCCGTGTCTCCGGGATGACATCCTCGCAAGAGCGCCCGTTTGCCTTGAAATCGATACATAGCCTCGTAAACCTTAATGACGGTGCATGTTGCAGTCTTCAGCGCAGTCCGCGCGAACAGGTGCTGGGATCGCGGACGCAGTTCTTGTCAGCGCGGAAGGCGCGCCGCGTGCTGATCTCGTAACTGTCTCCGTCAGTCGTAATCACAACATCATTCTGGTAGACGGCTATGCGGCTGCGCACCTCGTTGCTGATCCTGTCGCGCGAATTGCCAAATGAGGTAAGGATTGTGCGGTAGACATTGCCGTCATAGAGACGCTTTAGGGCGCCATTGCGGGGATGCTTGTGGTCATTGCCATTGCCAGCCGAGATGATAGCGATATTGGGTTCTAGCGCGTCGATAAAGACGCTGGCCGAGCCATTGTCAGCCCCATGGTGATTGACATGCAGGACATCGACTATCCGCCCGTCGCGCAAGATCGCTTCGGCGACCGCCTCTTCAACTTGTGCATTCTCGCTCCCCGACTTGCGGCCGATCAGATCGCCGGAGATGAGAAAATCGAAATCTCCATATGTCACCAGAAAAGACAGGGAGCGCTCATTCGGGCGGTCGACATTCTTCACTCGGGCGCCACGCCCTCGCACATAACCGTTCGCCGCATAGGCGGTCATCACCGCACCGCCGCCAAGGTCCAGTGAGAAAGTATCGACCGTCTCCTGATTATTGATTGTAATCCGCTCACCCATGGCATTGGCAATAGCATTATACTTTTCGATGGCCTGCGTACTGCGCATAAGCGCTTCACCGTAGTCGATCCATTGGCCGACCCGCATGTCATCGCAGAGGCCAAGCTCCTCTGGATCTGGTTCAAAGAACTGCCGCGCGCCGATCCAGTCGGCGGCACCGTCGCCGTCATCGTCGCCTGAACAACCAGGTGAATCGTTGAAACCAAGAATGAAGCTCTTCCCGTGCACTCCGCCGAACGCGATCCCGCCCACATGATCGGCATCATCATGAGAGATGATCACTGCATCGAGGCGGTTGACATCGTAACGTCGCAGGACGGCGCGAAGTATATTGCCGCCATCAAGATCAGGAATATCACCGGCATCGAAAAGTACATTCACTCTGTTGCCACCAGCGTCCTGCGGGCCCTGGATCAAGGTAGAATCCCCCTGCCCGACCCGGATATTGACGATCCGCATGTCTTGCGCGGCTGCCGACAGGATTAAAAGATGCACTATGCCCACAATCACTGTCAGTCTTCGCATTGGACTATCCTGCCTTTTTGCTTTCCGGCCAGGCCCGTCATTGAACCCTGTCCGACCATTCTCCTGAAAACCCGCTATCCGATAGCTGACCCTTCACGATCGTGGTGTACCACCGTGCATCGAAGGCGCCCGACTGAAGATCTTCGCCGCTCTTTTCCCAAGCCATGTAAGGGACATCGAACAGCATTCGCCGTGCCCGCCGGTTCCAGCGTTGAAGCTCCTTGATACACTGCGAACGAAGACCCGCACTTCTTGTCTGGCCGAGCACCGCGCGCAGTAATTCAGTAGCGAGTGCCTGACTGATACGGAAAGTCGGCGCGCCGGTCCTTCGTGCCTGGACGATCCGGTCGACAGCCTTTCTTTCTGCAGCTTCTGGGGATGTATCTTCCCGGAGGACCTCCGCCCAAGCCGCAGCGACATTGGCATCGCTGATATGGGGCGCCCATTCGGCAAGATTGAATGCCCAGTCTGCATG
>NZ_JBARZC010000047.1:0-2897 GCF_049649345.1 Henriciella sp.
GCTTCGGCCTTTTCCTGCCCCAGTTTCGCGACGCTTTCTCTCTGTCCACGAACCAGGCCGGCCTGTTTGCCAGTGCCGGTTTCATTGCTTTCCTCCTGGCCCTGCCGCTGACGGTCCGGCTGGTCGGCCGGTCCGGCCCCCGCATGCCCGTCGTCGTTGGGGCCGCCTCGGCGTGTATCGGCTTTCTGATGATCGCGGCGGCAGGCGGGGCGCTCCAGCTCCTGGCCGGGGTGATGTTCGCAAGCGCCAGTGCCGGCCTTTGCTGGGCCCCCTTCAACGATGCCGCCAAGCGGTTTGTGTCTCGCAGGTCCCGCGCCAGTGTGCTCGCCGTCATCGCCTCGGGCACAAGTATCGGCATCATCCTCGCCGCTCTGATGTCCCTGGCGGTCACCTATGATGTCTTCACCTGGCGCCACGCCTGGGGCGGGTTCTGCCTCGCCGCATTCGCCGTCGCCCTTGGAGCCTTAATCGAAATGCCGGCGCCATCCCGGCCTGGTGACCGCCAGCCGGCCCGCGAGTCGCCGAAGTATCTCTGCCGCGCGGGCATCCCGCTCTACCTGGCGGCGCTCTGTTTCGGCGCGGCGAACGCGGTCTATTTTTCCTTCGCTGCCGACCGGGTGGTGGAGGCCGGCGGCCTTTCGGGCCTTCGCAGCGGCGCTGGCGCCGGCATCATCTTTCTGAGCTATGGCGCCTTTGGCATGCTCGGCACACTCACCGGCCGGGCCGAAGCAAAGACCGGGACCGGCTGGCTGTTGCGCCTGATCTTCGCAGTCGCTGCGATCTCTCTCGGGCTCATCGCACTCGCGCCCCAGTCCTGGCCCGGCGTCGTTGTGTCGGCGGGTCTCCAGGGCGCCGCCCTGATGTCCGCCAGCGCGATCTTCTCCATCTGGAGCCTGCGCCTGTTTCCAGAGCACGGCACATCCGGCTTCGTCGTTGCACTCATCGCCCTGGCCGTCGGTAGCGTGCTCGGCCCCGCCATCGCCGGCCTTGTCTCAACCCAGCTCGGACCCGACATGATGTTCCTTCTCACCTCGCTCCCCTTATTGCTGGTGACATTCTGGCCGGGAAAACTGGCGAGCAGCCGAAACATGCAATAAGCCGGATGGGATAAGAATGGAGGGAGGAAGACGGCCTATGTTCGATAATGACGAATGGCTCGCCCAGGTTAAAGAGGATGTGATCGACCCGGACCGGGAGATCGTCGATCCGCATCACCATCTCTGGCCGAAGGATAATCCGGCCGGCATCGTCTACGACCTCGAAGAACTGTGGAGCGATACAGAAGACGGCCACAACGTCACCCAGACCATCTTCATGGAGTGCGGCGCCGCCTATCGCCCCGATGGCCCGGACCATCTCAAACCGATCGGGGAGACTGAATTCGTCACGAACGCCGCTATCCGCGCCAGCGAAGACAAGCGCAAGGCCTCCATCGCTGGCTTCATAGGCCATGGCGATCTGAGGCTGCCGGTGGACACGCTCGATGAAGTGCTCGACGCCCATATCGTCGCCTCCGAAGGCCTCTTCCGCGGCATCCGTCATGCCGGCCCGTTCGACAGGGCGAGCGATGGGTTCCGCATCAAGCCGCGGGCGCCCGAAGGTCTCTACAAGGACGAAAACTTCCGCCGCGGCGTCGCGCACCTCGGGCAGCGCGGCATGACCTATGACACCTGGAATTATCACACCCAGATCCTCGACTTTGCCGATCTCGCCGCTGCCGCACCAGGCACTACAATGATCCTCGATCATTTCGGAACGCCTCTCGGCGTCGGCCCCTATGAGGGCAGCCACGAGGCGAACTTCCCGAAATGGAAGGAGGATGTAGCTGCGGTTGCAGAGAACCCGAACGTCTTCGCCAAGCTCGGCGGCCTCGCCATGCCGGACAATGGCTTTGGCTGGGACAAACGGGACACGCCGGCCACATCAGACGAAATCGTCGAGGCCCACGCGCCCTACTACCATCACATGATCAAATGCTTCGGCGCCGAGCGCTGCATGTTCGAGAGCAACTTCCCGGTCGACCGGCTGTCGCTCAGCTACCGGGTCTACTGGAACGCCATGAAGAAGATCGCCGCCGACTATAGCGAGCTGGAACAGCAGGCGATGTTCAGCCGCGTCGCCCGCCAAGTCTACCGTATCGATCCGCCGCTTTAGGAGAGGCAAACATGTTCGAGGAGATCATCTATGAGGTTGAGAATGGCCGCGCCCGTATCACGCTCAACCGGCCGGACAAGCTCAATGCGCTGACGCTGAAGATGCAGGCGGAGATGGCCGAAGCGCTCTGGCAGGCTGACAATGACCGCGCCGTCCATTGCGTCATCCTGAAGGGCGCAGGCCGCGGCTTCTCAGCCGGCTATGACCTCTCTGGCGCAGGCGCGGTACCGGTCTCCCGGCTCGACGGCGAGACAGACAACAAGCGCGGCGGGCGCAGTGTCGACGATGATATCTGGCAGCTCGAACGCGCCCAGCGCTATCGCATGGCAATCTTCGACATGCACAAGCCGGTCATCGCGCAGGTCCATGGGCCCTGCGTCGCCGGCGGCACAGACATCGCCCTGCTCTGCGACATCGTGATCATCGCCGACGACGCCACCGTCTCCTTCCCGGCCGGCCGCAATCTCGGCGCGCTGCCGAACCAGATGTGGCTCTACAATGTCGGCCCGCAATGGACCAAGCGGCTGATGCTCACCGGCGACTCGACTACCGGCGCAGAAGCCGCCCAGCTTGGCTTCGCTCTGAAGTCGGTGCCGGCTGACAGGCTGGAAGCTGAAGTCGAAGGCCTGGCCTCGCGCATGGCGCTGATCGACGCTGACATCCTCGCCGCCAACAAGCGCGCGGTGAACCTCGGCATGGAGCTGATGGGCGCGCGGACCATGCAGCGCCTCGCGGTCGAGAAT
>NZ_JBARZC010000048.1:0-4858 GCF_049649345.1 Henriciella sp.
TGTGATGCCGTGAGTGTGGATGGGTTCGAATGCGGTGGTCACCCTGGCGAGGATGATGTTCCGAACATGATCCTGCTGCCACGTGCTGCCGATGAGCTGGAAATCCCATTCGTATCGTCAGGTGGTCAGGCTGACGGCCGCAGTCTCGTTGCTTCCCTCGCCATGGGTGCAGCCGGAATGAATATGGGCACGCGCTTTATCGCGACGAAGGAAGCTCCCGTCCATGAGAATGTAAAGCAGGCCATCGTTGATGCGTCTGAGCTCGACACGCGCCTCGTCATGCGGCCGCTGCGCAATACAGAACGCGTCCTGACCAATGACGCGGTTGAAGCCTTGCTGGAAACCGAACGCCGCCTCGGCAAGGACCTGAAATTCGAGGACATTTATGCTCAGGTCGCGGGCGTCTATCCGAAAATCATGCGCGATGGCGAAATGGATGCCGGCGCCTGGTCCTGCGGCATGGTCGCTGGTCTGATCAATGATATTCCGACCTGCAAGGAACTGATCGACCGGATCATGCAGGAGGCTCACGACATTATCGAGAGCCGACTGCGCGGCTATCTCGGGACAAAATCAGCTGTGCCCGCTGAATAGAGAGGGCGACGGGATGAGAAAACCACTCTTGGTCGCCGGCGTTATGGCGATGGGTCTGGTGGCGTGTTCCGGTCCGGCAGGGAGAGACCCGGCAAGTATATGAACGGCACTATTTGCGGGTGACGCGGAGATCGCCGCTGATTTTTACGAGTCCCAAATGGGTTTGGAAAGCTATTGCGATTGCTATGCAATCCAGATCGGCACTCTACCAGAGGACGACCGGGATACTGTCCTTGAGGTTAGCCAGGTTATTGCAAATCTTCGAGAGGAGCGGGGGCTTGATGTGGAGAGTGCCGCTGATCTGATCGATGCAAACCCTCAAGGCAGTACGCACGGCGTATCTACAAGTGAGTTTGAGCTGACTGGCGAATTTGTGGACTCGGTTCGCACTGATATGCGGGCCAATGATGGAGTATGCCCGGCCGCCTGATCAGCTGCTCGTAGAGCTGCCGCCTATTGCCGGGCCTCACTCGCGCCCAGGCGCGCGAGTTCGTCAGCGCGTTCATTGCCTTCATCGCCCGCATGGCCCTTCACCCAGATCCACTCGATCTCATGGCGCTCACAGGCGGCCTCAAGAGCCTGCCACAGATCCTTGTTCTTTACGGGTTTCTTGGCGGCCGTCTTCCAGCCATTGCGCTTCCAGCCGTGTATCCATTTGGTCAGGCCGTCTTTGACATATGTGGAATCGGTATGGAGCTTCACGTGAGAGGGTTTCTTGATAGCATTCAGTGCTTCGATGGCGCCCATCAGCTCCATGCGATTGTTCGTTGTGTCGGCCTCGCCGCCATAAATTTCTCCTTTGTGGCGGCCAGCGATGAGGAGCGCGCCCCATCCGCCGGGGCCAGGATTGCCGCTGCACGCCCCATCTGTCCAGATTTCGATAAGCTTTGACATGGGGTTTGGCTCGCCTGGTTCGTGTGCTGCGTCAAGCCGGTGTCAGAAGACGTCGGTTGTGATGCTGCTCAACTGGGCCTTGGGCCTCACGATGGCAAGGAAGAGAGCTGAACAGATCAGTCCAGCCACTGCACCTATCGCTGCCCCTGTCGCAAACGCGCCGAACGCTGCCAAGCTGTTGTTCATACCGCCGCCAAATACGCCGGTCGTCAGCCCGACCAGCAGGGCGCCCCAGATCGCACCCCATCTGTAATACGGCGCATGCCGGCGAATACCACGCCTTGGAAACATGCCGATCGACAGACCGAGGACAAGCCACGTCACCGGCACGACCACATAGAAAACGAACCAGTTGAAGCCCGCAATCATGACGGCCATGTAGGCGCCTGCCATGAACCCGTCTGTCGCGAGGGTCTCGCCGGGCGATCGTCCCGTCAGGGAGGCCACGCTCGAATAGACAAAAGCAATCACCAGAGCGATCAGGGCGACCAGGATAGAGGCTGCAATCCCACACAGAAAGCAGGCGAGCGCCACGCGTTTTACCTTGGTGTTCTCGGTGCTGAAATAGTCCCGGCTGGGCTCCTCGTCTGAGCGTTGAACCGTTCCATTGGCTCCGACCTCGGCCATGCCTCTATCCCCGCATTTCCAGCTAACCCTAGCTGGATATCATGAAAATGGAGCAATCGGGCGCGGGCGAGTTTAGAGCAGGGCGATTTTCAGGCGCCGTAGTCTGCGGCCGATACGTCTTTGCGGTGGAAAGACAGGCGAGCGGCATAGTCCAGAGGGTTCTTCGGGCGGACCAGTGCGTCAGCGGGCGTATCGGTCCAGTCGACCAGCCGGGTCAGAAAAAACCGCAGCGCTGCTCCTCTGCAGAGGGCAGGCAGCGCATCGCGCTCACGTGTCTCGAGCCTGCGAACGCTTTCATATCCAGCGATGAGCGCAGACCCTTTGGAAAAATTGTATTCCTTTCCATCCTCAAAAGCCCAGGAATTGAGGCAGACGGCGATATCGTAGGCGAGGGCATCCGTGCAGGCGAAGTAGAAGTCGATCGCGCCCGTGAATTCGTCGCCAAGGAAGAATGCATTATCGGGGAAAAGGTCCGCATGGATCGTGCCGCGGGGTATCTCGAAGCTCTGCGGTTTGGCTGCAGCAATGGCGCTGAGGTCATTCTCGATCAGCTCGGCCAAGCCCTCCTGGAGGTCGTCCGCTGTGGCGGCGCGGCCCTTCCACAGACCTGGCCAACTCGCCGGCCCCAGAGAATTGGCTCGCGTTTTCTCGAAGTCAGCGAGCGCGAGATGCATCCTGGCGAGACCTTCGCCCAGCGAGCGGCACTGGCTTGTGTTTGGCCGGCGCGGTGACAGCCCGTCCAGAAAGCTCACGATGACGGCCGGGCGGCCCTGGAGCTGCCGCAAGGCGTGCCCGTCCCTGCCCGCGACCGGGGCCGGGCAGGGATAGTTTCTCGTTGAAAGATGGCGTTTCAGGTCGATGAAATATGGCAGATCCTTCGGATCGGCCCTTCGCTCGAACAGCGTCAGGATGAACCGCCCCTGATCGGTCTCCAGATAATAGTTTGAGTTTTCGACGCCTTCAGCGATGCCCTTGAAGGCGCGCGGGGTGCCGAGATCATACTCATCCAGAAACGTCGCGAGCGCTTCGTCGCAAACTTGAGTATAAACAGCCATAAGGGGCTAGCTACAATTCCTTCGGCATCATGTCACGCATGAGCGTCCGGCCAGCCAGAAGATAGTGAAGGGCTGCCCAGGCGTAGAGCGAGCAGAACGCGATGATCGACCACCGAAGACCTTCGCTGTTCGCGCTCGCGCAGGTTGCTGCCGCGTCGGCGGTGAGATCAGCGACGACCTTGCACGTCTCCAGTGTCATGCCGAGATCGTTGCCGGACAGGAAAACACTCTTGAGGAAAGTGGACAGGAAACCAATCAGTGGCGGGCCGAGGCCGTAGCCGAGCAGGTTCACGATGAAGAGTGTGACGGCAACGGAGGTTGCGCGCATACGGCTGTCCACGACACCGCCGACGATGGCGTACATTGGACCGAGATAGAAATAATGCAGCGTTGCTGCCGCCATGAGCGGGGGGAGGGCGAGCCAGACGGTCGGCGCAAGATAGCCGAGCGCGTAGAGCGGCACTGAAAGCCCCATGCCGAGCGCGGGCATCCAGCAAAGCGCGCGCGGATGGCGGGTCGCCATCTGGTCTGCGAGATAGCCCGACATGAAGACACCCAACGCCGCCATCAGGCCGATAATTACACCGAACAGGATTGCTGCAGTCTCAAGAGTGAGACCATGCGTGCGCACGAGGAATGAGGTCGTGAACTGCGCAACGCCATAGCCGACGAATGAAGCCACTGTGGCGCCGGCCACAATGTGCCAGAAGGTCGGCTTTTCAGACAGGATCTTGAAGACGTCCTTCATGCTGGCTTTTTCCAGCTTCTGGGCTGATGCCGGATCTGTGTACCCGCGCGGGGGTTCCTTAATGGTCAGCCTGACCATGAAAGCAAGGATGACCCCTGGAATGCCGACGAGGATGAAGGCCACACGCCAGCCCTCGACCGATTGCCAGTCCAGGAGATTGAGGGCCCAGGTCCAGCCCCAGGCACTGAACATGGCGGCCAGCGATGGGCCGTCCAGATTACCAACGATGAAACCGGCAAACACGGCGGCGAACATACCGCCCAGAGGAACACCTAGTGCATAGATCGACACGGCCGTGGCGCGGCTCTTGGGAACGAAATAGTCTGCGATGAGAGATTGCGCAGGCGGAGTACAGCCTGCTTCGCCCACACTGACGCCCACGCGAAACAGGAACAGGACCAGGAAGGAGGTCGCGACACCGCAGAGCGCTGTCATCAGGCTCCAGACGAAGACGGCAATTGCGATGATCCAGACGCGATGAAAACGCTCGGCGAACCGGGCGATTGGAATACCGAGCATCGTGTAAAGAATAGCAAAAGCAGGCCCACCCAGGAGACCCATCTGCCAGTATTCAACGCCAAAGGAAGCTTTGATCGGCTCGGTCAGGATATTTATGATCGACCGGTCGATAAAGTTGAAAATATAGACAAGAAGAAGCGCGCCAAGGACGAAGGATCTGTAGCCTTTCGAGCCAAAACCTGAATTGGGCGTGATGGCTGTGTCCGCAGCTTGATCCACTGTCGACATGGTGTTTCCTACCTCGTGGTCTCTTGCTCAATGCCTGAATCGGCCTTGGCGGGACTTCTTTCTGCGATCAGACAAGCAAATCCTCCGAGCCGATTCCAGAAAAATCGGCCCAGTCACTGAAAAAATTTCACATGTGAAGTGTTTTGCCTTTCAGGCGCGATCGTGCGTGACCGGGCAAGTTGCTAATTTTGAT
>NZ_JBARZC010000049.1:0-5845 GCF_049649345.1 Henriciella sp.
GGGCAACGCTGGTCCGCCACGCCGATGACGTGCTCGAGGCGATCCAGCCGCAAATCCGCCAGGCCGATCTTTTCGCGCGCACACCCTCTGCCCCGCCACCCGAACCATCAACCGCCGAGCCGCAGCTGCCGGACCTTGGCAGACGCATTCTGGAAGCCCTCTCGCCAACACCTATGCCCATCGAGGATATCGCCCGTCTCACGCAATGCTCGGCCCGGCAGTGTGCGGCCACTCTGATGGAGCTGGAACTCGCCGGACAGGCGATCACCCATGCGGGCGGACTGGCCTCACGGGCCTGATCCTTGCATCGCCCAATGTCCGGACTGCAACACAGCTGATGAATTCCCGGCAAGCCCGGCATGAAAATCTGGACGGACCGTACGATGACGCTTATGCGAAACACAGGTGCAGGAAGAGTGCGAGGAGCCAGCATGGCCGTTTGGAAGACCGCTTTCGCCGCGATGGCTCTTGGTGCCTTTTTCCCTGTGGCGGCTGCACAAATCGACCCTGAAGGCGGCGTCGCAGACGAGCGCGTCACGCTGCAGGCGGACAATGTCTACGTCCTTGAAAACGAGAATACGGTCGTGGCCGAAGGCAATGTCTCGGCCGAGTATCAGGGCCGTGTCCTGACGGCCGACCGGCTGACCTATGATCGCGATCAGGCCCGCGTGCGGGCGCAGGGCAATATCATCATCCTGGAGCCGGACGGCACACAACGCTTCGCTGAAGAAATCGAGACTGACGCCAGTCTCGCCAATGGCTACGCCGTCGAATTCTCGATGAGAACGCCGGATGGCACGACCGCCTCGGCCAACTCGGCCCGACGCGAGCAGGAAACCCTGAACTCACTCGACCGGGTTATTTTCACTGCCTGTGAGCTTTGCGAAGGCGATACGACGCCGACTTGGGCGATCCGGGCGCGCCGGGCTGTTCTAGACGAAGAAGACGGCATGTATTCCTACCGCGACGCCGTGCTTGAAATTGCAGGCGTGCCGGTCATCTACCTGCCCTATTTCGCGCACCCGGACCCCAAGGCCGAGCGGCGCTCAGGCCTGCTTATTCCGACCATCGGCAGCTCGTCTAAGACCGGGCTTGTCTATCAACAGCCCTATCTCTGGGCGATCTCGCCCTATCAGGACCTGACCATCGCCCCGATCGTCTATTCCAAGGTCAATCCGGTACTCGAGCTCGATTACCGCAAGCGTTTCTGGTCGGGCAATCTCAACGTCAATCTGACCGCGACCAATGAGCAGGAATTTGATTCCGATGGCGAAAAGTTCGGCGACAAGGAATGGCGCGGGCACATTTTCGCAGACGGTAGTTTCAGCATCACCGACGACTGGTTGTGGGGCTTCGGTGTCGAGGAGACGACGGACGACCTCTATATCGAACGCTACGATATCCGCGGCGAAAACAATGATCGCGGACTTTACATCAACCAGCCGCGCGTTCTGCTCTCGCAGCTCTACACGGTCGGACAATCCTCGAACTGGTACGCTGACGCGTCTCTGCTGACATTCGACAATCTGCGTGTGCGCGATGACCGCGAGACCGGGATTGCTGACGTCCTGCCCCTCGGCCACGCCCAATATGATCTCGATCTTGGAAATTACGGTTTTGCCGGCCTCAATGCTTCGACCGCTTTCCTGACGCGCGAGACAGGCCCTGACAGCCACCGCGTCACAGTCGGCGCAGACTGGTCTGTGCAGAAAATCCTGCCGGGCGGGATTGTAGCAAAGCCGTTCGCCGAGGCGCGGTTCGACCGCTACGACCTCAACGATTTTCCGACAGATGGCGAAGGCGACACGGTCGAGCGCACGGTCGGCGCTATCGGTACAGAGCTGTCAGTTCCGTTTTACCGACCGGGCAAGTCGGTCGACATTATCGTCGAACCGATCGTCATGGGCGCCTTCAGCACGACCGGTCCGAATGATGAACCGATCCCGATCGAGGATGGCCTGTTCTATGAACTCGACACCTCCTCGTTGTTCGATGCGAACGGCCAGGCTGGCTATGACCTTTATGAAGGCGATAGCAAGATCGGCGCTGGCGTTTCGGCCGTCGCGCGCTGGAAATCAGGCGTGCAGTTTACCGCCCTCGCAGGCCGGCGCTGGCGCAGCCGCGACGATGAAACGTTCGACGTTCCGAGCAATCTCGATGGCACGGCCAGTGACTGGCTTGGCGCCGTCTCGCTCGATTGGGGCAACCCCTTCACGTTCAAGGCGAAAGTCCGCCTCGACGATGACAGCCTTGAGCTGAACCGTATCGACACCAGCGTCAATCTGCGCTTTGACCGGGTCAAATCCTCCTTGGTCTACTATCAGATCGACGAAGAGGTCACGCAGGCTGGCCTCCGCCAGGAGGGCGTACTTCTGCAGTCGGAAGTCTCGGTCACGGACAATTACTTCCTGACCTATGGTCTGCAGCGCGACATCGAGAACAATCGGGATATTCGCCACTCTGTTGGCGTTGGCTATCAGGATGACTGCTCGCGCTTCGAACTAATCTTCGAGCGTTCGGAAAAAGTCGACAGGCAGCTCGGCCCATCGGACTCCATCCTCTTCCGGTTCGGCCTCAGGACGCTCGGCGGGCTGGCGTCGAACAATTTCGATTAGACCGCCTGACACCAGCAGCGGCTGACTGGAATCCCCGGATTGCGTCAGCTGCATCCGGCGGTATGGTCTGCCATAATTTGAGCGAGATGAGATGGCATGACGCTCGCGGAGGTATTTACATGATGAAGTTTGGATTTGCAGCCCTTGCGCTGGCTCTGAGCGCGCCGACGATCGGCCAGGCCGCACATGCGCAGGAAGCCCAGACCATTGAAGGCATTGTCGCCATCGTGAACGACCAGCCGATTTCCTATAGCGATGTTCGTGAGCGCGCGGCCCTGCTGCTTCTGACGCTCGGGGTGCAATCGCCCAATCAGGAACAGGTGCAGCAGATCACGGCCCAGGCTCTGGACGAACTGATCGACGAGAAGCTGCAAATTCAGGAAGCGACCGAATACGAAGTCGAAGTCTCGGATGAAGACGTTGCGGGCGCGGTCGCCGATATGGCCCGCCAGTCCGGCCTTGACCGCGACGGGCTCATCAATGTCCTGCTCCAGGCCGGCATCAACCCGTCCAGCCTTGAGGCCCAGATGCGCGCCGAAATCGCCTGGCGCCGGATCATGGGCGGGCTCTATGGCTCGCGCATCCGCATCTCCGAAAACCAGATTGACGAACAGCTCTCCCAGCTGAAAACCGCCGCCTCCAAGACACAGTACCGTGTCGGAGAAATTTTCCTTTACGCACCGACGGAAGAAGAGAGAGAGCAAGCGCTTGCCGGGGCCAACACGATCCTCGAGCAGCTGCGCGCGGGCGCGCCTTTCGAACTTGCGGCGCAGCGCTTTTCCTCTGCCCCGACATCGGCAGCAGGCGGAGACATGGGCTGGGTGTCGCTTGGCGATCTCGACCAGCCTGTCGCTGATGCGGTGAATGCGATGGCTGCGCCAGGTCTCGCAGACCCCATCATCGTCGAGGACGGCATTTACCTCATCAACATGATCGGCAAGCGTGACCCCGCCGAGACGGTCCCCATCGTCGACCTCGTCCGGCTGTCTGTCGACAATGGCTCCGAAGAGGACCTACTCGCCGCTGTTGCAGCGGCTGACAATTGTGAAGACGCTGAAAGCGTTGCCGAAAACGATCCGAACCTGCGCACCTCGCGCCTTGATGATTTCCGCATCGCGGACCTTGGCCCGGAAGGCCGCAGCCTTGTCGAGAACACGCCCGTGGATGCGGCAACGGACGTCTTCGCCGCCTCCGGCACCCTTGCTGTCATGTATGTCTGCAGCCGTGACGAGACGGGCAGCGCCCTTCCAACGCGCGAAGACATCGAAGACAGGCTGTTCGGCCGCCAGCTTCAGATGGTCTCGCAGCGCGCGCTGAGAAACCTCCGCCGCGAAGCCACGATTATCCAGCGCGGCAGCTAGGCAGACGCTAAACGCTTGAATGCGCTGGCATGAAGGCTAAGACAACGCCATGACAGAGGCGTCAAAGCTCCCGCTTGCCATAACCATGGGCGATCCTTCCGGCTGCGGCCCGAAGATCACTGCGGCCGCCTGGCGCACGCTCCACGAGGATATGGAAACAGGCTTCTATGTCATCGGCGATCCTGCGCTTTACGATTGCCCCACCCGGGTTATTGAAGCGCCAGAAGAGGCGGGCTCTGTGTTCAGCTCTGCCCTGCCGGTTCTCGACCTTCTCTCGCAAACAAAAGGTGTGACGCCCGGCCAGGCAGACCCGGCCTTGGCACCCGCCATCCTTGAAAGCATTGAACGGGCAACAGGTCACGCGCTGGATGGCTCTGCCGCAGGCGTGGTGACCAATCCCATTTCGAAATCAGTGCTCTACCGCGCAGGCTTCAGCCATCCCGGCCATACAGAATTCCTCGCGGCGCTCTGCGAGAGCCACACCGGCTCACCTGCCTATCCAGTCATGATGCTGGTCGGCGGCGGGCTACGCGTCGCACTCGCGACGATCCACGTGCCGCTGATGCAGGTGGCAGGCCTTCTGTCCGAGGATCTGCTCACTCAGGTCGCTCAAATCGTGGAGCGAGCCCTGAAGCGCGATTTCGGTATCAGCCAGCCGCGCATTGCTTTTGCCGGGCTCAATCCGCATGCCGGCGAGGACGGCACAATTGGTCTTGAGGAACGCGACCTTATCAATCCGGCCGCCACAAAGCTGCGCGCATCAGGCATCGAGATCAGCAATGCGCGGCCCGGCGACACGGTCTTTGCGGAAATGCTGGATGGCCGCTTCGATGCGGTGATTGCCATGACCCATGATCAGGGCCTGATCCCGGTCAAGACGCTCGATTTCTGGGGCGGCGTGAACACCACGCTCGGACTGCCCATCATCCGGACCAGCCCGGACCATGGCACGGCGTATGATGCAGCAAGGGACGGCACAGCACGGCCAGACAGTCTGATCGCCGCGATCAGGCTCGCCTCCGAGATGGTCTCCGGCAGGGGCCGGCATGTCTGATCGCGAGCCAGGCCTCACCGAAGGGCGCGCCCGCAAGGCGCTCGGCCAGCATTTTCTGTTCGACCCGGACATTCTCCGCCGCACAGCGCTCGCCGCCGGCCCTGTCGAGGGTCGCACAGTCATCGAGGTCGGCCCCGGTCCGGGCGGGCTCACACGCGCGCTCTTGAAGGAAGGGGTTGGAAAGCTGATCGCGGTCGAGGCTGATCAACGCTTCGCCGCTGCTTTGGAAGAGTGGCCCGAAGCCACTGACGGCCGCCTGCACGTGCATTCCGGCGATGCCAGAAAGGTCAACTGGCCGGGCCTTATCGGCGAGACAGGCGGGCAAGCCCCTGCCATGATCATCGCCAATCTGCCCTATAATGTCGGCACGCCGCTTCTGATCGACTGGCTGAAGGCCGGCGACTGGCGCGGGGAAATGGCGCTGATGTTCCAGAAAGAGGTCGCCGAGCGCATCGTCGCCGGGCCGGGGACGCCGCATTATGGACGCCTTGCCGTTCTCGTACACGCCGTGTGCGACGCGCACATCGCCTTCACCCTGCCGCCCGGCGCCTTTCGCCCGCCGCCCAAGGTCGACAGCGCGGTCGCCGTGCTCACGCCACTTCAGCCGGACAAGCGGTTCGGCGATCTTGCCACGCTTGAGAAAGTCAGCACCGCCGCCTTCGGCCAGCGCCGCAAGATGCTGCGGGCGAGCCTCAAATCACTCGCCAAATCGCGCGGCATTGACGCGACCGAGTGGCTTGAGAGCTGCGACATCGACCCGACTGCGCGCGCAGAGACACTGACGCAGGATGAGTTTAGGGCGCTGTCTAACAAGC
>NZ_JBARZC010000050.1:0-7419 GCF_049649345.1 Henriciella sp.
GTGTGTAGGCAAGCGCGACCAGCGTCGGCAGGAGAACCAGCCATGTGCCGATCGGCCTGTCGAGCCGGGCCAGCGCCGCATAGGGGCGGAACCGGTCAGGCAGGGAAGTCAGCCAGACAGGCAAGGCGCTGTCTGCCGGTGCGCGCGGCTCGGCGCGAGGCGTCTCAGAGAACTCCGCTTCAATCGGATCCTGAGTGTTTGAATCATTCGGTTTGTCGGTCATGCGCCCCCTATAGCGAATTTTGCGGTTCAGGCGATAGAGACTGTCTTCCGGTTGACGAAAGCGAGGATACCATCTCGGGACAGCTCGCGGCCATAGCCGGACTTCTTCACGCCGCCAAAGGGCAGGCGCGGGTCGCTGGCGACTTTGGCGTTCACGAACGTTGATCCAGCTTCCAGATCCCGAATGGCATTATCGATTTCAGATTTGTCGTTTGTGAAGATGGCTGAGCCCAGGCCGAACGGGCTTTTGTTTGTTCGGGCGATGGCGTCATCAAGCGAGTTTACTTTCCAGAGGCTCGCGACCGGCCCGAACATTTCCTCTTCAGCCGCAGGAGAGCCGTCCGGGGCGTCCTCAAGGATTTGCGGCGCAAACCAGTAGCCGCGGTCGGGCATGCCTTGGGTTTCGATGAGCGGCCGCGCGCCTTTCTTTATCGATCTCTCTGTCTGATCTTTCAGATCGTCGTAGATCGACTTCATGGCGAGCGGGCCGATCTGCGTGTCCTTGTCGAGCGGATCGCCGATCTTCAGGTCCCCCATGGCGGCAACAAACTTTTCTTTGAATGCGTCGTAGATATCCGCATGCACGAAGAAGCGTTTTGCGGCGATACAGGACTGGCCATTATTCTGAGTGCGTCCATCGACAGCGGTTTCGACTGCATCTTCAAGATCAGCCGAAGGCATCACGATAAAAGCGTCGGTGCCGCCCAGTTCCAGCACGGTCGGCTTGATCTCTGACCCCGCGATCGAGGCAACCGATGAGCCGGCAGGGCCAGAGCCGGTCAGCGTCGCAGCGCGGACGCGGTCATCCTTCAAGATACCTTCGACCTTGTCGGAACCGATCAGCAGCGTCTGGAAGCAGCCTTCGGGAAAGCCCGCACTCGTGAATATCTGTTCGATATCAAGGGCGCAGCGCCAGACATTTGAAGCATGTTTCAACAGGCCGACATTGCCAGCCATCAGAGACGGCGCGGCAAACCGGAAGACCTGCCAGAGCGGGAAATTCCAAGGCATGACGGCAAGGACGGGGCCGATTGGCAGGTTGCGAACATAAGATGACGACGCGTCCGTCTCGATCGGCTCGTCTTCCAGATAGGCCTCAGCATTATCTGCGTAGTGACGGCAGACCCAGGCACATTTCTTCGCCTCTGCCTCGGCTTGGGAAATCGGCTTGCCCATTTCGAGCGTCATATGTCTTGCAAATTCAGCGGCCCGAGCTTCGAGCACATCAGCCGCCGCTCTCATAAGCTTGGCGCGCTCCTCAAAACGTGTCAGGCGCCAAGACTTAAAGCGGTCATCGGCGCGCGAGATTGCTGTGTCGATTTCTGCGGGCGTATGAGGCTCGAAAGTTTCTATCTCTTCTTCATTTGTTGGATTGATGGAGCGTACAGACATGATCGCCTTTCAGTTTTCGGCTTTAATTCCCTGCAGAGCTAATCCAATAAGGTGGTTATGAGTTCCGCCCCCCGTATCTATGTCCCCGTCCGGCTTCAGCCAGGTAAGCCTGCACCGCTCGATGCCAATCAGTCGAAATACCTGCTGCGTGTCATGCGGCTGTCGGATGGCGACCCCGTCCGCGTCTTCAATGGGCAGGACGGAGAGTGGCGGGCGATCATCATCCAGGATTCGGCGAAAAAGGCCTCCATCCGCCCCGTCGAACAGACACGGGATCAGATCGCAACGCCTGATCTGACGCTGCTGTTCGCGCCTCTCAAGAAAACGAGAACCGATTTCGTTGTGGAGAAAGCCTGCGAGCTGGGTGTGCAGCGTATCCAGCCGGTGATGACCGAATTCACGCAATCGAGCCGGGTCAGGTCTGACAGGTTGCAGGCCGTGGTCATTGAGGCGGCAGAGCAAACCGAGCGGATGGATATTCCGGTGGTCGAAGATGACATGCCCCTATTGAAGGCGCTCAATGCCTGGCCGACGGATCGCCCGCTCTTCTATTGTGATGAGGCAGGAGGCGCAAAGCCGATGCAGGAAACGCTGTCCGGGCGCGCGATCGAGGCCGCGGGCATCCTGATCGGACCGGAGGGTGGCTTCTCCGCAGCCGAACGGGGCAGGCTGCGCGGCTTGCCTTTCGTTGTACCGGTGACGCTGGGGCCGCGCATCCTCCGCGCGGAGACTGCAGCTGTTGCTGCGCTGACGCTTTGGCAATCTCTGCTTGGCGACTGGCGCGATCATCCCTATCTGCCTGAAACGCAAAACGGCTAGAGGGCCTGGAATGACGACTCCGACGTCTGACATTGACGAAAGCGCGCCGCGAATCGAGTCGAAGTCCGAAATGGTCGAATGGATCGAGGCCGGCTGCACGCCCAAGGCCGACTGGAAGATTGGCACCGAGCACGAGAAGTTTGGTTTCATCCGCGATGGCCTGCGCCCGCTGCCTTATGATGGCGATGTTTCGATCAAGGCAATGCTCGAAGGCCTGCGTGATCGGTTTGGCTGGGAGCCGATCGAGGAAGGCGGGCATCTGATCGGCCTCAAGAAAGATGGCGCTAGCGTCAGCCTCGAACCGGGTGGCCAGTTTGAGCTTTCCGGCGCGCCACTTGAGCATATCCACCAGACCTGCAACGAGGTGGGCGATCATTTGCGCGAAGTGCGCGAGATTGCCGAGCCGCTTGGTATTGCCTTCCTGGGGCTGGGGTCGTCGCCGCTCTGGAGCATGGAAGAGACCCCGATGATGCCCAAGGGGCGCTATCGGATCATGCGGGACTATATGCAGAAAGTCGGCCGGCTGGGGCGGGAGATGATGTTCCGCACCTGCACAGTGCAAACCAATCTCGACTTCGCCTCTGAAGCCGACATGGTGAAGAAGATGCGCGTCTCGCTGGCCTTGCAGCCGCTTGGCACGGCGCTGTTCGCCAATTCGCCTTTCACCGAAGGCCGCCCGAACGGTTTCCTGTCCTACCGCTCTCATATCTGGACCGATACAGACCCTGACCGGTCCGGCATGCTGCCTTTCATGTTCGAAGAGGGCGCGGGGTTTGAACGATATGTCGATTACGCGCTTGATGTTCCGATGTATTTTGTCCGGCGTGGCGGGGTCTACCTTGATGCGAGCGGGCTGAGCTTTCGCGACTTTCTCGATGGAAAGCTTCCCATCCTGCCGGGCGAGAAGCCCGCGATTGACGATTTCGTAGATCACCTCTCAACGATTTTCCCGGAAGTTCGATTGAAACGCTTCCTTGAAATGCGCGGCTCCGATTCGGGGCCATGGAGCCGGCTGTGCGCCTTTTCGGCTTTCTGGACGGGCATTCTCTATGATGAGGGCGCGCTCGATGCGGCCTGGGAGATCGTAAAGGACTGGACAGCGCCAGAGCGCGAAGCGATTCGCCAATCGGTGCGGACGCTGGGATTGAAGACGCCGATGCCGGACGGCCGCTCGATGCGCCAAGTTGCGCTCGATGTGCTCGCGATCAGCCGGGATGGCCTCAAGGCGCGGGCAAAGCTGAACACTGCCGGCGACAATGAGTCCGGCTTCCTTTCAGAACTCGACGAGATCGCCGCAAGCGGTCTCACACCAGCCGACCGGCTTCTGCAGCTTTACCATGGCGAATGGGGACAGCGGGTCGATCCTGTCTTTGAAACGCTTGCCTATTAGGCACTCTTTGCCGCTTTCTCCCTGACAAATGGCAGATAATTGCTTGAGCCAAGCTGTAACGCGTGGTGAATGTATGCCGGTTCGGGACCAGGCGCCACGCGCCGGTCGGCTTCAGGGAAGGGCATTTCATGGGCATTGCACTCTTTGCGATTCTGGTGGCGCTGCCGCCAATCGTCTTCACGATGTGGCAGCTTCGCAAGCATCCAAAAGGTCTTTACATCCTGTTCTTCGCAGAGATGTGGGAGCGGTTTTCCTATTACGGGATGCGTGCCCTGCTCATCTTCTATCTTACTTGGCACTTCCTGTTCGAGAGCAGTTACTCGCTTACTCTTTACGGGGCGTATGTCGCCCTGGTCTATTTGGGGCCGCTCCTCGGCGGCTGGCTGGCTGATAAGTATATCGGCTTCCGCAAGGCGGTGACGTTTGGGGCAATCCTGCTCGTGGCAGGTCACGGCCTGATGGGGCTGCACGGCCCAGCGGCGACTGAGACGCTCACAGTGGGTGACACCGTTTACGAGCTGGAACGTCCGGAATACAGTGAATCCCGCGACCGTTTCATCGTCGTTGAGGGTGAGCCGCTTGCGATCGATTCCTTCGTTCAGCCAGAACAAGGCTCGACGACACGCGCAGTGACATTTGTCCAAAACGGCGAAGAGACCGTCCTCACGGGTACGCTTTCTGAAGAGCGCAACCCTCTCTTTGCGACCATCCTGTTCGCCGCATTGGCACTTATTGTGGCGGGTGTCGGCTTCCTCAAGCCAAACATCTCAACGTGCGTCGGTGCGCTTTACGACCAAGGCGACCGACGCCGCGATTCCGGTTTCACACTATACTATATGGGCATTAATCTCGGCTCATTCCTGTCAGGCATTTTCTGCGCGCTGGCAGCGGCACAATTCGGCTGGTGGGCAGGCTTTGGTCTTGCTGCCGTTGGCATGCTGGCGGGTCTGGTGGTGTTCGTCTGGGGGCAGGGCTGGCTGGAAGGCCGCGCCGAACCGCCAGCCGGCGTCGATCTGAAGACGCCGGTTTTTGCAGGTCTGAACCGCGAATGGTTGGTCTATGGCGCCGGCCTCGCTTTCGCCGTTGCGGCCTTCTTCCTGCTCCAGATTGCGAGCATCATGACGCTGGCCATGCATGGCGTCTTCGCGGTCGTGACGCTCGGTATCATCGTCTACATGCTGACCAAGCTCGAGGACGATACAAGAAACGCGATGATCGGTCTTTTGATCCTGACCGTCTCGTCTGTTCTGTTCTGGGCATTGTTCGACCAAGGGCCAACGTCGCTCAACCTGTTTGCTGCCGCACACGTGGACAATCAGGTCATGGGATCGCCATTTCCCGCGCCTGTGCTCCAGTCTGCCAACCCGCTCTACATCATGTATTTCGCACCGCTCATCGCGGTGCTCTGGACGTATCTAGGCAATCGCGGGATTGAGCCGAACAGCTTCATCAAGTTTGGCCTCGCCATGGTGCAGATCGGCGCCGGCTTCTTCGTCCTGAATCTCGGGATTCAGACCGCTGTTCCGGATGCCGATGGTGCGCTGCGCATCTCGGTGCTATTCATCATGCTGATGTACCTGTTGCACACAACGGGTGAGATCTTCCTGTCGCCAGTGGGGCTGTCAGCCGTGACCAAGCTCTCGGCCAAACAGATCGTCGGCTTTATGATGGGCTACTGGTTCCTCGCATCGTCCTACGCCAATGTAATCGCAGCCGGTATCGCGCAAGCCACACAGGTGCCGGAGGGCGCCCCCACCGAGGAGAGCCTCGAAGCCTATAATGCTGTTTATCTGCAACTTGGCGGCGCTGCGGTTGCGCTCGGTGTCCTGCTGCTCGTTGCCAGCCCGTGGCTTCGCAAGCTGACGCGCCACGCTGAAGGCAGTAATGGAATCAAGGAAAAGCGCGGCGAAGTCGATCCCGCCGGCGCGACGCTCGAGCGCAATCTGGATTAGGGATAGGGCCTGACGGGCAGGTCAGCGTCGATCCACCCGTCAGTGCCGCTTACGCCGCCTCCAATGCTTGTCACATTCGTGTAGCCGGCATCGAGAAGCCGGTCTCGCGCCTTTGCTGAGCGGCTGCCGGACCGGCAGATGAAGGCAATGCGGCGGGCCTTGTCGCCTTTGGTGAGCCGTTCGATCGTCGCCATGAAGTCGGGATCCTGAAGGCTCAGCGTGTGAGCGGTCACCGGCACGCCGGTCTGGGTCCACTCTTCAGGTGTTCGCACGTCGATCAGCAGGCCGCCCGCCTTGCGGACCATCAGATCCCCCCGCGAGACAGGCATTTCTGGCGGCAGGCCTTGGGCCGATGCCGTGAAAAGGCTGGTGCTGCAGACGAGAGCGGCGACCGATAGTGATGCGAATAGGTGTTTCATGCTGCTTAGTTTATCATAACTCAGCGGCGTTTAGATATTCACTGATTCAGCTTGTCGGCGGTCCGGCCACCCACTACAGATTGCTTGGCTAAATTGGGGAGGTTTATGCGTCGATTGGTGATGCTCTTACCGGTACTTTTTCTTGCCTGCCTGCCTTCTGCCGGCGAGCAAGGATCTGATGATCGAGACGCCCAACCTGTCCGACCACCGGTGCCCAGCTATCCGCCGATGGCGGCGATGCTCGGCCTTCAGGGCTATTGCGAAGTGACGTTCTCTGTCGACGAGCAGGGGTACCCGTTCAGCCTTAGCACTTCCTGCACGCAGCCGGTCTTCTGCTTCCAGTCTAAAAAGGCGGTTTCCCGCGTTGTATTCGCGCCTAAAATTGTCGGCGGCCGGGCGATCCCGCGGTTCAATGTAGTCTATCCACTCGAATACACTTTGGACGGCGGCAGAGCTATAGATCGCAGTACATTCAGGTCCTGCGACGAGCGGGCCGTCTCCTAGCCGGCACCGCCAACCGTCAGTGCATCGACCTTCAGCGTTGGCTGTCCAACCCCAACAGGCACAGACTGGCCCGCCTTACCGCATGTGCCGACACCATCATCCATGGCGAAATCATCCCCGATCATGGAAACCTTGTTGAGCGCGGTCGGGCCGTGACCAATGAGAGTCGCATTCTTCACGGGAGCGATGACTTTGCCATCCTCGACCAAATAGGCCTCTGTACACTGGAAGACGAAATTGCCCGAGGTGATATCGACCTGGCCACCGCCAAAGTCGACCGCCCAGACGCCGCGTTTGATCGATTTCACGATCTCTTCCGGGTCATCCTGGCCGCCCATCATGACTGTGTTGGTCATCCGCGGCATCACGCCTGCGTCATAGGATTCTCGCCGGCCATTGCCGGTCGGCGCCATGCCCATCAGCCGCGCATTCTGTCGATCCTGCATATACCCTTTGAGGATACCATCCTCGATCAGGACTGTGCGTTGCGTCGGCGTACCTTCATCGTCAAAGGACAGCGATCCCCGGCGGGCTTCGATTGTGCCGTCATCGATGATCGTTACGCCTTTTGCGGCGACCTGTTCGCCTATCCGGCCTGCATAGACGCTCGTCTGTTTGCGGTTGAAGTCCCCTTCGAGGCCGTGCCCGACAGCTTCGTGAAGCAGGACGGCGGGCCAGCCCGGCCCAAGCACGACTTCCATTTCACCGGCCGGGGCAGGGA
>NZ_JBARZC010000051.1:0-4175 GCF_049649345.1 Henriciella sp.
CATACTTGTTTCCCATGTTCAAAGCACTCGCCTTTGCAGGACTGATCTTCGTCAGCGGTCCGTATTTCGGCCCGTCTGACGAAATGTTCGAAGAGCTGAAGAATGCCCCGACCGAGGAAGAGGCAACGTCTGTTGCGCTTGATATCTGGGCGGCGTGGCTCGAAAGCGGCTCTGCGGCCGCCGATCTCGTCATGGAGCGGGCCGTCACTGCCCAGTCGCAGGGCGAGCTTGAGCTGGCGCGCGAGCTTTATGACCGCGTCATCTCGATCCAGCCGGACTATGCCGAGGCCTATAATCGCCGCGCCTCTGTGTTTCTCCTGAATGACCAGTATGACGAGGCGCTGCGCGATGTGAATGAGGCGCTGCGGCTTGAGCCGCGCCATTTCGGTGCATGGATGGGCCTGGCGCGCGTCCTTGAGGCGCTCGGCGCGAAGGATGAGGCGCTTGAAGCCTATAGAGAGGCGCTCAACATCCATCCAACGCTCGGGCCCGCAAAGGCGGCTGAGGCGCGGCTCAGGAAAGAGCAAATCGGGCAGGGGCTTTGAAGCTGGCTTTATTGATTATTCTGGCCCTGCTAGCTGCAGGCTTCCTCGGCGCGTGCGTCCATAGCGCGGTCTATACCAGCAATGCAGAAGAGCGCTGGCCGCCGATCGGCGAGAAGATCGAAGTGGCCGGCAGCGATGTGCATGTGATCCGCGCCGGAGAGGCTGGCCCGCCTGTCCTGATGATCCATGGCGCGTCAGCCAATGCCCGCGAATTCACAGATACGCTGGGGCCTCGCCTGTCGGCCGGCCATCGCGTTTTCATGGCTGACAGACCCGGGCATGGCTATTCGGAAAGACCGGAGGGCAGCGAACAGCTCGCCGTTCAGGCGCGCCAGATGGCAGGCGTCCTGCAGGCGCTCGCGCCAGGCGAGAAGGCGGTTGTGGTGGGCCACTCCTATGGTGGAGCCGTCGCATTGCGTGTCGCGCTGGACTATCCGGACCTGGTTGACGGCATCGTCTTGCTGGCACCCGTGACCCATGATTGGGGCGGCGGCGGGGAGGCCTGGTATAATAAGGCGGCCGGCCCGCCCATTATCGGCCCGATCTTTTCGCAGCTCGTTCCGATTGTTGGCCCGAAACAGGTAAAGCAGGGCATCAATAGCGTCTTCGACCCGCGCGACGCCCCTGAAGGCTATTACGAGAAGGCCGGGCTCGGCCTGCTGTTTCGCCCGCCTGAGTTCCGCGCCAATGCCGACGACGTGAATGCGCTGCGCGGTGAGCTTGCGGCCCAGCAGGACCGCTATCCGGAGATTGATGTCCCCGTAATCCTGTTTTCAGGCGCCAAGGACACGGTGATCAATCCGACGCTTCATGCCGGCAAGATCAAGCATCAGATCGAGGACTTTACGCTCGTGCCGCTCGCCGATAGCGGGCACATGCCGCACCATTCGCACGGCGCTGAAGTGGCTGACGCCATCCGGCAGCTTTCAGGTGTGGGCGCCGATCAGTCCTCGTAAGTGACAAGGCCGCTGGCCCGGCCCATGACATGGAAGATCTCATTCTGCTCGATCGTGCCGCGAAACAGCTCGGCGCCCGGGCCGCTGGCATAGAGCGGCACGTCTTCGCCTGCATGGGTCTCTGAGCCCGAGAAGACCAGCGCCTGCTGGTTGAAGTCCTTGTCGGTCGTATCGACGTCGGTCAGGTCCGCGCGGGCGCAGTCTTCCTGGCCGGGCTTGCAGCCGGTCATTCCATTGGCATAGCCGAGTGTTGTGTAAGGCTTGCCGTCGTCGGCGCGCGCCATGCCGCCCGGGCCGTAGCCGACCTTGCCGAGGATTGGATTGCCGCGCACGGGATAGCCCGCAATGGTCAGCGTGTGGGAGTGGTCTGCTGTTACGATGATCAGCGTGTCTGAGCTGTCCGTCATCTCGAGCGCCGCCGCGACGGCCTGGTCGAGCGCGTCAGTGTCCCCCAAGGCACGGGCGGCATTGGTCGCATGATGGCCGTGATCGATCCGCCCGCCTTCGACGAGCAGGACATAGCCGTCCTCATCGCGCGAGAGGCGCGTAATCGCCGCGCGGGTGAGCTCTGCGAGAGACGGTTCGCCAGCTTTGTCCTCTGCGCGGTCGAGCTCGTATTGCATGTGGGAGGGTTCGAAGAGGCCGAGAACCCGCGTGTCTGAGGCAAAATCGACGGCGTCAAAGCCAGCCTGGTCATACACATAGGTCCGCTCACCGCTGCCTGACAGCCAGGCGTCTACGAGGTTTGCGCCATCCGTGCGCCGGCCTGCCGGATCGCCTGTTTCAGGATCGGCGATGCTCGGCGGATAGAACGCGCCCCGCCCGCCTCCAAGGATGATTTCAAACCCGTCGCCCGCTGGCCATTCAACCATCTGCCGGGCGATGTCGGTGCACCCTGAGCCGCCCACTTCAGTGTCGTCTTCCCAGTTCCGATTGGCGGCCTCAGCATAGGCCGCCGCTGGCGTCGCATGGGTGATGCGTGCGGTCGAGACGATGCCTGTGGCCAGTCCGGCCGCTTCTGCGATCTCGAAGATGGAATCGGTTTCCTGACCTTCGGCGGACGCGCAATTATTGTGAGCGACACCCGAGCGAAGACCGAGCGTGCGCGAGCCTGTCTTCACGCCGCTCATCATGGCCGTTGCGGTCGAGGCACTGTCGGAGACCTGCGAGTCATGGCTGTAGGTTTTGGAAAACGCTGAATAGGGCAGCTGCTCCATGGTGAGCCGATAGCTTTCGCCATCAACGCCGCGCGTCTGGCCTGCATAGATGCGGCCGGCCGTTACGGTTGAGACGCCCATGCCGTCGCCGACGAACAGGATGACGTTCTTCGCTTTCGGCGCGAAACTGTCTCCGGCACGCGCGGCAACGCTGCTCGCGGCGCTCTCATAATAGCTGTCGCCGGCCTGTTGCGGCACGACGCCGCTGCGACCTGTATCGGCTGATTGCCGGGCTGTTGCGTCGCTGGAGGCGGGCTGGGACACGCTTGCGGCGCAGGCGGCAAGGCCAAGCGCGCCGGCAAGCGAGAAGAAAAGGACGCGCATGCGCGGGCTGGTCGGGGGCGGGGATGTTTTTGTCATGTCGGCTCTGTAGCGGGTTTTTGTGACGATTTCGATTGTCTGGACTTACGTTTTTCCCGCGCCGACCCTTGCGACAGCCAGATGCCGAACAGGATGAGCGCGGCGCCGCCGCCCTGGATGGGAGACAGTGGCTCGTCGAACATCTGCCAGGAGATGGCTGCGGCAACGACGGGCTGGATCAGAACGACGATGCCAGCGACGGCGGCAGGGGTGCGGCCGAGCCCTGCAATGATCAGGCCCTGGCCACCGATCTGGGCGGCAAGCGCAAGGAAGGCCGGGGCGGCGAATCCGGACAGGGTTGCCGGAAAGAAATTCTCGCCGGATGCAAGCACGATGAAGAAGGCGACACAGGCTTCGACCACGGTCAGCCAGAAGATGACATCCATCGCGCCGAGCTTGCCGCGCGCCATTTTCGAACACAGCATGTAGCCGGACACGAGGACGGCTGCGCCGAGCGCCAGCAGATCGCCGCGAATATCGCTCTTGCCGCCCGTCTCTCCGCCAAGCGAGAGGAAGGCTGCGCCGGTGACGGCCACCAGCACGGCGACGAACCAGATCGGTTTGGGCTTTTCCTTGAGGATCAGCCAGGCGGCGAAACCGACGCAGATATTGCCGAGATTGACGATGAAAGTGGCGTTCGCCACCGTTGTCAGAGTCAGCCCCCAGTGCCAGAGGGCGATGTCGAGGGCGAAGAATGTACCGGCGAGGACGATATATTTGTTGAGCCGCTTCGGCATGCGCCGCTCGATCAGGATCAGTAGCGCAAACAGGAAGGGGATGGCGAGAACGTAGCGCCAGAAGGCGATGGCCTGCGGGCCGAGATCATCGAGCCCCATGCGCAGACCAATCGGGGCTAGCCCGATCAGCATTCCGCCGCCCAAAAGCAGGAGCGGGCCGACCCAGGCGCGCGCCGGGGGCAGATGCAGCTCTGTTTCAGTCATGAAGGGTCCCGGCCAGTGTTCGTACCTCGCCCGGCGTTAAACCCTCTTCCCGAAGGCTGGCAAGACGTTGTGACGCAAAGCGTTTGGCCAGCTTCTTGCCGTCCGGGCCGAGAATGAGCGGGTGATGCGTATAAACCGGCTGCGGCCAGCGCATCA
>NZ_JBARZC010000052.1:0-11924 GCF_049649345.1 Henriciella sp.
CCTATTTATCGACCGTTTTCGAATAATGGTCGTCTTCCTTGCTGCCCAGACGGTCTGCAACAACCTTTATGAACAAAAGCAAAAGGCCGAGGAAGACGATGCCCGGGATGAGGAGAACAAGATGTACCGGAGCGCCGGTTTCCTGAGACACTTCGCCAATCGCGAAGCTGACACCGAGCATGGTCAGCAGGCTGTATATGCCGGCGCCGAGAATGATGAGCCCAAGGCCGATGATGAAAAGTATGTTGGTGCTGCCACGCTCTGTCATGCCATATCCTCGTCTCCGAGCGATCTAGACTAACGTGATGGCGAAAGCTTGGCGAGCCAAACTGCGCGGCTCGTGCAGCAGCGCTCAGGCGGCCGTGTACCAGTCGACGCCATCGGCGTCCCGAGACCGGGCGGCCTTGCCCTCCTCTATCAGGTAATTGAGGTGCGCAATCGCTTCCCCGCTTGCCATCGAGATGAGGTCATCGCCAATCTTCCGGCCGAACACTGCGGGGAACACATCCACAACGCGCTTCGGGCCTTCTTCCAGCCGTCTCAGCAGGCGTGTGAGCGCGGTGTGATGCCCGTTGATCAGATGGTCGAGGCGTTTGTGCGCGCCCCTGAAGGGTTCATTGTGCGCCGGCAGGACCAGCACATCTTCGCTGATCTTGCGCTTCAGCTTGGTGCAGCTCTCAATCCAGTCCTTTAGCGGGTCGGCCGCAGGCTCGGTCGGATGAACCGACACATTGGACGATATCCGCGGCAAGAGCTGGTCGCCTGATATCAGGACATTGAGGGCCTCGCTGTAAAGGCAGGTATGCTCCGGTGAATGGCCGTTGCCGGAAATCACCTGCCAGCGCTCGCCCGCAAGCTCGATCTCGTCGCCATCGCTGAGCCTATGATAGGCATCCGGCATCTGCGAGACGGCGCGCCCAAACCGGCCAAACCGGTCCCGATAGGATTGCAGCTGCGTTTCGTTCCAGCCGGCGGCCCTGTAAAAACTGACCCCAGCTTCCGGCGCTTCGCGGCCTGTATCGGCGATCAGCATGCGGCAGCTCACATATTCGAGCCGGCTGATCCAGAATTCAGCGTCCGGAAACTTGCGGGTCAGCCACCCGGCATTGCCGATATGATCGGGATGCATGTGCGTGACGATGACCCGCCAGACAGGACGTTCGCCCAGCTTGTCCGCGAATATCTTGCGCCAAGCCGCCTTGGTGTCCGGCATCGGCATGCCGGTATCAACAATCGTCCAGCCCTTTTCGCCATCATCGATCAGCCAGAGATTGATCCATTTCAGCGAAAATGGCAGCGGCATGCGAACCCAGTGAATGCCCGGCGCAACTTCCATCGTGTCGCCGACGTCGGGCACCGTCTCACCAAACGGGTAGTCGAGGCCCGGCCTCGCCGGTGTCTTGGTCTGAAAACCATCCATGACGGCGAGTCTGGCACGCGCTGCAGGCGGTTGGAAGACTGACGAAGCGTCAAGCTTCAGCAGGCGATCACATTCACGGCCAGGCCGCCCGTGCTCGTTTCCTTGTACTTTGACGACATATCTATGCCGGTCTGGCGCATCGTCTCGATCACCTGATCGAGGCTCACTTTGTGGTGCCCGGTCCCCTGCAGGGCGAGGCGCGCCGCATTGACGGCTTTCACCGCGCCAAATGCGTTACGCTCGATGCACGGGATCTGGACAAGGCCACCCACCGGGTCGCAGGTCAGGCCGAGATTGTGCTCCATGCCGATTTCGGCAGCAACGCAGCAGACCTCCGCCTCCGCGCCCCAGACCGCGGCGAGCCCGCCTGCTGCCATGGAGCACGCGACGCCGACCTCACCCTGGCAGCCCATCTCCGCGCCGGAGATCGAGGCGCGCTGTTTGTAGAGAAGCCCGATGCCGCCCGCCACCAGCAAGAACTTTCGGGCATGGGGCCGGTTGAGTTGTCCATCCTCGACGCAATAGTGACGCATCACCGACGGCAGAATGCCAGCCGCGCCATTGGTCGGGGCCGTGACGACGCGCCCGCCTGCCGCATTCTCCTCGTTCACAGCCATGGCGTAAACATTGAGCCAGTCGAACAGCTGTTCGCGTTCATTTGAGCCCGGATTGTCGCGCAGCGTCTTGTACAGGCCACTTGCCCGGCGCGAAACATCGAGACCGCCAGGAAGCGTGCCTTCAGCGGCCAGTCCCCGGTCGATACACGCCATCATCGTATCAGCGATTGTGTCGAGGCGTTTCAGCGTTTTCTCTCGCGCGCGGCGGGCATCCTCATTGCGCAGGATCAGCTCGTCCACGCCCCATCCCTCCTGGCGGCAGTGAGCGAGCATTTCCTTTGCAGTTTCAAATGGGTAAGGCGCACCCTTGGCACTGTCGACAAGGTCGCCCTTTGCCGGTTTCTCCATCTGTTTGCGTGATGCGATAAAGCCGCCGCCCGTCGAGAAATAGGTGCGAGAATAGGCTGGCGCGTCGCCCCCTGCGTAGAGATGCAGCGTCATGCCATTCGGATGCAGCGTCGGGTCGGTTTCGGTATCGAAGACGATGTCCTTGACCGGGTTGAAGCTGAGTTCCGGCCCGTCCATCAACTGTATTCGCCTGTCCTGCACCGTTTGCCTGAACCGGGTTTCAGCCTCTTCGGCGTCTGCGGTTTCCGGCTGCATGCCGATCAAGCCGAGGATCACCGCCTTGTCTGTGCCGTGCCCCACCCCGGTGAGCGCGAGCGAGCCCTGCAACTCGACGACGACCCGGCTTGCGCCTTCCAGTTTCCCCGCCTTTTGTGCCTCCATGAGGAAACGCCGTGCGATCCGCATCGGGCCAACGGTGTGTGAGCTGGAGGGGCCAAGGCCAATCCGGAATAGGTCAAGAACTGAGAGCATGTCGGGCTTTTGTTTCGATTGAAACCAAGGGCTAACGCGCTCTTGCTTTCCGGGCAAGCTGGGGGCAGCGTCTGACGAAAACAGGCGGGTACGCCAATACGGGAGGACAGAATGACAAGAATTACCAGACGGACCATGCTGCGAGGCAGCGCGAGTCTTGCGGCGCTGCTGCCATTTGCAGGCGCGTGTGCGCCGGCGCAGGTGCTCTCAGCTGTCGGCCTCCCCTCAGAGACGCTTGATGGCGTCAGAATGGCCGAACTGATCTCCAGTGGGGAGTTCACATCGCTCGACTTCACGGACGCTGCGATTGCCCGCGCGGAAAAGTACAACCCGAAGATCAATGCGATCGCGACGCCGATGTTTGATGAGGCGCGGGCGCGCGCGGCGACATCGCCAACAGGCGCTTTTGGCGGCGTGCCGACCTTCCTCATGGATCTCAGCCAGTGGAAAGGCGCGCCGACCATTTTCGGCAGCCGCGCCTTCAAGGATTTCGTGTCCGAGCGTGACAGTGATTTCGTTGCCCAGTGGCGCAAGAATGGGGTGGTGGCGCTCGGCAAGTCGACTACGCCTGAGGCGGGCCTTATCTCGTCGACAGAGCCACTTCTGACAGGCGCCACACGAAACCCCTGGGATCTGAACCGTATTCCCGGTGGCTCATCAGGCGGATCGGCCGCGCTCGTCGCGGCTCGTGTCGTCCCCTTCGCGCAGGCAAGCGATGGTGGCGGTTCGATCCGTATCCCGGCGGCGTGCTGCGGGCTGTTCGGTCTCAAGCCATCGCGCGGCGCCCTCATTCAGGAACATACTGACGAAGGCGTCGATCTCAGCATCAAGCATGCGGTCACCCTCACCGTCAGGGACAGCGCTGCGCTGTTTGCGGCCGGCGAGGATGCGGATGGCGGTCTTGCCCCGACCGGCATGGTCACAGGCCCCTCGACGCGGCGGCTTCGTATTGCGTTCGCGCCAGACCCCAACAATGGCGCGGCCCTAGATGCTGAAACCCGCGCCGGACTGGAACGCACTGCAGACCTCTGCCGCGCGCTCGGTCATGAGGTGAACGACTGGACGATGCCGTTCGACGGCGTTGAGTTTACAGACCAATTCCTCCTGCTCTGGTCCGCTGGTGCGGCCGGTCTTGTTGATCAGGCCCGCACGGCCCACCCCGGAGCGGATGTGGCGACACTGGTCGAGCCCTGGACGCTCGGTCTCGCGCAGGAATTCATATCCCGGCGCGAACGCTTCCCTGGTGCCGTCAGCTATCTCAAGGCCTTCGAACGCACATATCATGACATGTTCGACGGCTTCGACGTGATCCTCACGCCGACCGTATCGACCCTCCCGCCAGAGATTGGCGAGCAGGCGCCGACACGCGAATACGATGCGCTGCGCGAGTCGGTGGTCGACTTCGCAGCCTTTACCGCCCCGATGAACGTCGCTGGCGCGCCCTCGATGAGTGTACCGGTGCAGTGGAGCGAGGGCGGGCTGCCCATCGGCTCGATGTTCTCGGCCAGGCGCGGCGATGATGGAATGTTGCTGGCGCTTGCCTATGAGCTGGAAGCGACCAAGCCGTGGATCGGGCGCAAACCTCCCCTGCTGGCCTAGGGCGAGGCGCGCAATAATTAAGTCTTGGCTGTCGCTGCGGCAGCGATGATTTGTTCGGGCGAGACCACAACACGGGAGATAGACAGATGAAAGTTGCGAGCGTCAAAAAGCCGGGCGGCCTTGAAAACCTGAAGATCGAGGAACGGCCGGATCCGAAACCCGGCGCCGGCGAGATCCTGGTGCGCGTGCGGGCGAGTTCGCTAAACTATCACGACTTTGTGGTTGTCATGGGCGGCATCCCGACCCCTGACGGGCGCATCCCGATGTCGGATGGTGCAGGCGATGTCGTCGCCGTGGGCGAGGGCGTCACGCGTTTCAAGGAAGGCGACAAGGTGCTCTCCACCTTCTTCCCGAACTGGCATTCAGGCCCGATTGGCGCGGCCGGCTTTGCGAGCGTCCCGGGCGACGGCGATGACGGGTTCGGCGCTGAACTCGTTGCCGCCTCGCAGGAAGCGTTCACGCGCATGCCGGAGGGTTATTCCTACGCCGAAGCTGCCACGCTCACCTGCGCCGCGCTGACGGCCTGGCGCGGCATGTTCGTGGAAGGCAGCGTAAAGCCCGGTGACTGGGTCCTCACACAAGGGACGGGCGGGGTGTCGATCTTTGCGCTCCAGTTCGCCAAGGCGGCGGGCGCGCGGGTGATCGCAACGTCCTCATCCAACGAAAAGCTCGACAAGCTGAAAGAGCTCGGCGCCGACCATGTCATCAATTACAAGGACACGCCCGAATGGGGGAAAAAGGCCTTCGAACTGACAGGCGGGCGCGGTGTCGATGAAGTGGTCGAGATCGGCGGGCCTGAAACGATGGCCCAATCGATTGCGGCCTGCCGTGTCGGCGGGCATATCTCGCTGATCGGCGTGCTTACGGGCGTCTCAGGCGAAGTCCCCACAGCGGCCTTCTTCTCGAAGAACTTGACCATGTCCGGAATTACAGTCGGCTCGCGCGCCCATCAGGAAGACATGATCGCCGCGATCGAAGCGAATGGCATCAAGCCGATCATCTCGGACCACTTCCCGCTCGACAAGATCGCAGAGGCGTTCGGCCATCAGGCCAGCCAGAAGCATTTCGGGAAGATCGTGCTGGATATCTGATCGAAAAAGGCAGCTTCATGGTGAGCGAAGCCGAACCATGAGGCTGCCAATCTAAAATCTTCACACCCTCGCCCTTCGACTTCGCTCAGGATGAGGGTGTTTTTTAGTGTTCAGTTCACAGAGCTGAACTCAGCCCCCGTCTGCTCGAAATAGTCCCGCCAGAAGGCTTTCACGGCGCTCATCGGCAGGTCGTATTCCTGGCGTGGCACGACACGCGTGATGATCTCGACGCCGTCCATGTCAGGCAGCTGGTCAGCCAGCCTGGTCGTTGCGAAGGCCTCCTTGTCCGTGCCGGTGCGGTACATGGAGAACTCGTCCGAGTGCTGCATGAGGTCCGAGATCAGGATGATGCGCCGCTCGCCGCGGGAAGCCTGAAAGTCGGCCCGGTCGGCGATGGAGTAGACCGCCTCGAACAGAGGCGAGCTTGGCTGGCGGTCATCCATCAGCGCGGTCTCGATCTCAGCCGCCATCGGCTCATAGAATGTCTCGCGCCAGGTGTCCTCGATCATGCGCGGGTTCTGCAGGAAGGCGTTCGCATGGTCAGCGCTGCCCGGCGAGCAGTGGCTGTAGACAATCCGCGCATCATAAGGGTCGGCCGAGTTTGGCGTGACCACGGTGAGACGCCCGAAACGCGGTAGGGTGCGCGCTTCTGAATCGACGAATTCGGTCACCCAGCCGAGATCGTTCGGATTGAACGGATCGGACTGATCGATCAGCAGCACAGTATGGGCCGGGTCCTTGCGGTCCATCCTGCAGCCCGTTTCGGCCACGGTGGTTGGCGGCGCCATGAAGGCGGCCAGAGCGAACAGGCCGAACACGCTGGCCAGCATGACGCCTATCATGCTCCGCCAGAACCACGGGCCTTTGTCACGAGATCTTGCCATTCCTTGGCTCCTTTATGCGCTTCGCGCCTGATCGTGGGACTGCCGCTTCTCGCGGATTGCCTGGATATGTTCACCGACACGCTGCTCGATGGACGACAAGCCCTTCTGGACGTGCTGGATATGCTGTTCCATCCATTCGCGCGTGATGTTGAGCGCGGTGATATTGCTCTCGATCCGCTTGATCGCGGCATTCGCCTGCTCGCGTTCTTTCGCATAATCGAACGCTGGCAGGTTCGGCGTGACGATCTCGTCGAAATAGGCCGGGACAGGCGCCTGCTCGCCGAGGCGTTCGCGATTACCATTGCGTTCGCGCCGATGGGCCTGGCGGTACGCGACCTTGAGCGAGCGTTCCTGGTCCCCTGCCCTTGCTGCGATTTCCACCGCGATGTCGCGGCGCGTCTCAAGCATGTTGATCGACTTCTCGATCTCGCGCTTGGCCGCGATATGGCGGTTCTGCTGGGTCTCGAAGAACATGCGCGAGCGCGAAAAGAAATCCGAGAGGTCATCGCGCACACCATTGCGCACCTGCTGGCGTTTTTCGTAGGCCGCCCGCTCCTTGCGCCAGACCCGGCCATAGCCCGGAAAGCGGTCGGAAATGCGGTCATAGCCTTCATAGACCGCGATACCGAACACGGTGAGACCGATCAGCAGAAGCGCAATCGCGACAAGACTGTCGAGCCCGAAAATGTTCGGGAACATGCCGGCCATGACGTCTGATGGCGCAATCGCAAACATGGAGAAACCGGCAAGCGAGCCTTCGGCGAGCGAATTGTGCAAGGCGATTTCAACGGCATCGCGGAAGTGCGCGATAAAGAAGTTCACAAACAGTCCGCAGCCGACGCAGAGCGCTGCCACGACACCGCCAATGACCTTCATGTAGGTCGCGGGGTGATTGAGATTTCTGAAGCCGAAGAATCCGGCCGTTACGCCGAACAGCACATTCACGGCCGAAATTCCGAAGGCGACCATCATGCCGCCGAGCAGGCCTGAGGATTGCGCGTCCTTGAACAGAAGCGCGTTGAAACAGCCTTCAACAATCATGATGAAAATCAGGATCGCCATCGTCTGCTCGACATTCTTCTTGATGTCGGGCGTGCGCTTGTTCAGCTCATTGCCATAGCGCTCCTTGAAGCTCTCCAGCTCGATGACGGTCGCCTCATGATGGGCTTTCGCATCGGTGGAATCGTCAAACTCGTGGTGGCGGAATTCAGATTCCTCAGCCTTGATCGCTTCTTTGAGCTGATCGGGGTGAATGTCGGCGGGTGTATTGTCTGAAATGAAGTTGCGTACGGCAGACGACGTTACGCTCATCCAGTTTTTCAGATTGCGGCGAACCTCTTCGGCCCGTTCGGCAATCTGCTGCTCGCGCTCGGACCACTGGTCCTCGGTGACGGCTTCCGATGTCGGAATGCCGTCACGTGCATCCTGTTTCGCGACCCTGCGCGTAATCATCCGGCTATAACCCAGCTCGCCCTCTTTAAGCGAGCCTTTCAGACCGTGCTGTTTCTGCTCAATCTTGGGATCGAGCGGTTTGACCGGTTTGGTATATCCGATATCGGCGCCCCAGCGCACCTGCCTTTTCAACATGACCAACCCTCTTAACAATACAAGCGTTGGCGTTAACCAACACGCTGAAAATTGATCGAGAGGTTTAACAAGTTGCTAAGCCTGGATGCCACGCGCATGCCGGCGCAGATCAGGCCATTGAGTTCACGGGCTTTTTTATATGCAGCCCGTTCGAACCTTACAGAATGATAATCTAGCCGGTCGCATTGAGGCCGGCGGCCACCTGTTGGAGCGCTTTCTGATCGAGCGGCTTAGGCCTGCCCAGGAGGTAGCCCTGAAGCTCGCTGCCATGGGCATCGCGAAAGCGTCTCGCCTGAGCTTCCGTTTCCACACCTTCTGCAACAACCGGGATCGACAGCTGAGAGCCGATCAGAAGGATCGCATCGACAATCGCCGCCGCTTTCCTGTCGGTTTCCATCGTGGAGACGAAAGAGCGATCGATCTTGATGCGGTCGAAAGGGAATTGCTGGATGAAGCTCAAGGAGGAATACCCCGTCCCGAAATCGTCGAGCGCGATCAGGATGCCGAGCTTCTTCAACCTCCCGAGGACCTTCGATGCGACCATCGTATTCTGGATGAGGGCCGTTTCGGTGACTTCAAGCTCAAGACGCCCCGGATCGAGCCCGCTCTGCCTCAATGCATCCCTGATGATCATGGAGAGCTTCGGATCCATAAGCTGACGTGCCGAGAGGTTCACCGAGACAATCCAGGTCCTGTCCCAAAGCGCTGCGTCCGCGCATGCCCTGTAGATGCACCACCGGCCGATATCCTTGATGACATGACTCTGTTCGGCAGCCTCGATAAAGTCATTCGGCATGACAAGCTCATGGCCGGGCCGGTTCCAGCGCACCAATGCCTCATGGCCCAGAATGCGCCTCGTCTTGGCGCAGACCTTGGATTGATAGTGCAGCTCGAACTGGTTCTTTTCGACCGCTACCTCAAGATCGGCCTCCAGCAGTTTGCGCTCTTCAGTGCTGTTATGCAGCTCGGCGTCATAAAAATGCACCCTGCGCCCTGATTGCTTGGCAGCTTGAAGCGCCCGGTCCGACGCCTTCAGAAGCGCCAGCGGATCGCCCCACATCTGCGCGGAAGAAATCCCGACGCTGGCCGAAACGCGAATGATGAGCGACGACGTATAGGCAATCGGACTCGCGAGGTCGGCAGCGCATTCCTCTGCAAGCCGGAGCAGAAGCTCTTTATTCGTTCCATCGTGATAGATGACACCGAACTCGTCCGCACCGAAACGCGCCACGAAGGCTGTTGGTCCGAAGACGTCCATCAGGCGGCGCGCCGACGCAATCAATGCCAGATCTCCGCCATGCGGCCCGAACTGGTCGTTCACATCCTTGAAGTTGTCGAGATCGACCACAAACACGCTGAAGTTCCGCTCAACCGGCGTGGCGCCAGCGGTCAGATCTTCAAGCTTCTTATGGAAGGCAGCGCGGTTGGGAAGTCCGGTCAGCTGATCAACATAGGCAAGGCTGCGAATGTGCGCTTCGTTGCGGATACGCTCGCGCAGATCATACAGCGTGACCGCCTGGAGGCCATCACGGTCGTCTTCCAGGGATCTCAAAGAAATGTCGACGGGAATGTAGTCGTCGGCCACCTTGATTTTCTGCTCGCCTGAAACCTGCCGGTCCAGATTATGAGGATCAACAATCGTCGTTCCCAGAAGCTCATTGATATTGAGACCGGTCAGGCTGTTGCGGTCCTTACCGAGCAGCCCTTCGACGGCGTCATTCGCCTCTACGACCGTGCCGTTCGGCCCGACTACGAGGATCGCCTCGCTGGCGGCATTGACGAGAAGCGACATCCTGCGCTGTTCGCGAAAGCGAAGGCGCGCAATCACCGAATCCATGCCTGCGGCCAGAGCGGCGAGGACAATCATCGCAGCGACGCTGAACACGATCCAGCTGCTCAGCGTTGCGGTGTCTACTTCCCACCCGACGGTCGAATAGCCCTTGAGCGGGATCAGCTCGATCGCCGACATGCCGATGAAGTGCAGGCTTGCCACGCCCAGCAGAGTGAGGACCAGACCGACATAGTTGAGCAGGCGCTTGCTGGTGCTGAGGCAGAGGCAATAGGTCAGCGAGAAGAGAACAAAGCTCACCGCGACAGAAGCAGTGACATAGTCCGTATCATACTCGATCAGGGCCGCCTGTTTAAGCGCTGTCATGCCGTAATAATGCATGCCCGCAACTGTCGCAGTGACCACGACACTGCTAATGGCGCGGCGCAGCATGGTCATTCCCGTAATCAGGATCTGGCTGACGGCGACACAGCCGGCAATGGCCATCGAGACCGATAGCAGCGTCGTTGCACCATCATAGTGGACTTCAAATCCCGGGCGATAGCCAAGCATCGCGACAAAATGCGTCGCCCAGACACCTGCCCCGAGGACCGAACCCGAAAGACATGCCCAGACGCGCTTGCGCAGAATACTGTCGCTTTGCACGCCGCGGTGAAAAACAATCACCGAACAGGCTGAGCCGACAATACAGATGACAATAGCCGTCAGAACATAGAGGAACTGGTGCTCGTCACGCAGGCATGAAAGAATCTGGTACATTAATGGCTCCCAGTCTCCTACGTGTATGCGGGAAGTAAAAATATCGTTCCATATCAGATGGTTAATGCAGTGGCCCGCCCTGTTAACCACGCGGGTTTGGCTGGAAGCAGACGCCTCTGCATACTTGGGTTGGACGCCCGGCTCCGCCGGAAGCTTTGCAGGCCAGGCTCAACGTGCCGCAAATATTGCGCTTGAAATTCAGGGGCTTTGGCAGTGAAGTCCGCAAAGAGTCCGAAAACGGACCTAAAATGCGGTGAGCCCGGCCCATGCCGGCGACACGGCGAGGGAGGAAAAAGTGAAACCTATTGGATATGTGTCAGGCTTCGCACTGGCCACTGCACTCTCGGCGTGCTCGCCCGGTGAGACGATCGCCTCCGAGACAATTCCGGCGGCCGAGGCAGAGACCCCCACCCCTGCTCCGCAACAGACCGCATCGCCGACCCGCAATGCCTATTTCGGCGACCTTCACATCCATACGAGAAGCAGCTTCGACGCATATATTTTCAATGTCCGGCGCACGGCCGATGACGCCTATCGCTTTGCCAAGGGCGAGACGATCAAACACCCTTCGGGCTTCGATATGACGATCGCCGGTGGCCCGCTCGATTTCTACGCTGTCACCGACCATGCTGAATATCTCGGCATCCTGCCCGCTATGGACACGCCCGGCACCAAGCTCAGCGAATCGCCCCGCGCCAAGGACATGTTCTCAATGGACCCTGCCAAGATCACAGCAGCCTTCCAGGGCGTCGGCGCCTCAGTACGCTCCGGCGAACCGATCGAGGACATGCTCGACCAGACAGTCATGAATTCGGTCTGGCTGGAAAATGTCGAGGCCGCCGACCAGCATTATGAGCCAGGCGTGTTCACGACCTTCGCGGCCTATGAATACACCTCTGTCACGACCAATGCTGAAGACGGCACGTTTGGCGGCGGCAATTTGCACCGCAATGTCTTCTTTCGCGGCGAGGCCCCTATCCGGGCCTTCTCAACGCTCGATTCGACCAATCCTGAAGACCTCTGGGACTGGATGGACGCCCAGCGCGAGGCCGGGATGGAATCGCTCGCCATACCGCACAATTCGAATGTGTCGAACGGGCAGATGTTCAAGCTCGAGACCTATGATGGCGACCCCCTCACAGCCGCCTATGCCGACCAGCGCATGCGCAATGAGCCTCTGGTCGAGGTCACGCAGGTCAAGGGCACATCCGAAACTCATCCGGACCTCTCGCCCAATGATGAATGGGCAGATTTCGAGATCTACGACCGCCTGCTCGCCTCGTTTGATGTCTCCGCCACGGATGGAAGCTATGTCCGCCAAGCCTATCAGAGAGGCCTTGGTCTGGAGGACACACAAGG
>NZ_JBARZC010000053.1:0-1866 GCF_049649345.1 Henriciella sp.
GTACTGGAACCGTACCGAGATGTAGAGCATCATCAGCGCCAGCGCGACGCCGAGCGCGATGAGTCCGCTTCGAAGCAGCTCGCCTGACACTTTGGGGCCCACGGCCGCCGAACTTCTGATGTTCACGCCCGGAAACGCCTCTTCCAGTGATGCCCGGACAAAATTGTTCGCATTCTGCTGGGCCGCTTCCTGGTCGCCGTCTTCTGCTTCCTGCGTGGCAAACCGGATCACGATGACCTCAAGACCATCGACGCCGGTTCCCCGTGCTGCGTTGACCTGCACTTCGCCAAGACCGAGGTCACCGACGACCCCGCGGACGTCCTGCTCATCGACGCCTTCAGGCTGCTCGATCTCGATGACCGAGCCGCCGGCAAAGTCGATCCCGAAATTCAGCCCTTTGGTGAAGATCAGGCCGAACGATGCGGCAATCAGGATCAGGGAGAACACGATCGCTGGAAAGCGGAACGACATGAACCTGATATCGGTTTTCTGAGGCCAGTATTGCAGAAGCATTTGTCCGGTCTCCCTTTCTAGATCGAGAGCTTGCGCGGCTTGAATATGCGCAACCACATGGCGGTGAACCAGCGGGTGACAACGAAAGCCGTGAACACTGACGTAATGATGCCGATGGCGAGGGTCACAGCAAAGCCCTTCACGGGGCCGGAGCCGAGCATGTAGAGAATGGACGCGGCGATGAAAGTGGTGATGTTGGCGTCGAGGATCGTGGCCAGGGCGCGCTCATAGCCCGCAATCACCGCTGTGTTCGGTGACCGCCCTGCCCTTTGCTCCTCTCGAATACGTTCGAACACAATCACATTCGCGTCGACCGCCATACCGATTGTCAGCACGATACCGGCAATACCAGGTAGCGTGAGCGTTGCGCCGAGCCCCGAGAGGGCGCCGAGAATAAGGATGATGTTCGCAAGCAGTGACGCGACAGCAAAGCCACCGACGACGCCATAGGCGAGGATCATAAAGATCGCGACAAGCGCGAGGCCAATCATGCTGGCCCGCGTGCCGGCCTTGATAGAGTCTGCACCAAGACCCGGCCCGACGGTCCGTTCTTCGATGAAGTTCAGTTTGGCCGGCAGTTCGCCTGCTTCGATGATTGCTGCGAGATCCTGGGCTTCCGACATGGAAAACTGACCAGTGATCTGCACATTTCCGCCCCAGATCGGCTCGTTGATGCGCGGCGCCGACATGACGGTTCCGTCGAGCACGATTGCAAAGAATTCACCGCGATTGCTGGCGGTAGTCCTGCCGAAGCGCTCCGCTCCGCTTCCTGTCAGGCGGAAATTCACGGCTGGCGAGTTATCATCCGGGTCGAAACCCTGATTGGCAGAGGCGATATCGCTGCCCGTCACAACTGGTGTCCGGTTGATCAGCATCGCGACGCCCCGGTCATCGGCGACCAGCTCCCACCCGCGGCGTGGGCGCGTGGATTGAGCGGCAGAAATTGCCGACTCACTGCGATCAGCCATGTTGAAGGTGAGGCGGCCTGCCTGGCCGAGAATATTCTTGATCCGGCGAGGGTCAGCTTCGCCCGGCGCCTCGATGACGATCCGCGTGTCGCCCTGCGGCGTGATTCCGACTTCGCTCACACCATCTGGGTCGAGACGTCTGCGGATGATCTCGATCATCTTGTTCTGAGCATCTGCCGCGAGGGCCTGTTTTGCGGCGTCTGAGACCGTGATCCGGATCAGGTCATCGCTGGTGCGTGAAATCGTCATGACTTCCTGATTGCCGGTGGCGCCAATCGTCGGATTGACGCGGCGAAGGCGGCGAACCGCGTCATCCATCTGGTCAGGATTGCGAAGCCGGATCGGCAATGTGCTGCCTTCGAGTTCCGGCACGTCACGTTCTATG
>NZ_JBARZC010000054.1:0-2067 GCF_049649345.1 Henriciella sp.
ACCTTGGCAAAGTCGGTGTTCAGCTTGAGCCATTTTGAATCCGGATCGTCTTCAGTGTCCGGTTTGATTGCCTCGACAGGGCATTCCGGTTCGCAGACGCCGCAATCGATGCATTCATCGGGATGGATGACGAGCATGTTCTCGCCCTCATAGAAGCAGTCGACCGGGCAGACTTCGACGCAATCCATGTATTTGCAGCGGATGCAGGCGTCGATAACGATATAGGTCATTCAGAATAGGTCCGGTTTGGCTTAACGGGTCGAGGAGGGCATTTGCAGGCGAAGCGGCGCCAAGTCAATCACCGCGGCTGTCGCGATTCAGCGCGGCGGCGGGCCTGGGCGCGGCGAATATCGTCAACGTGCAGCAAGCTCGCCACGTGGCGGATGAACGCTTCCTCGAATTTGCAGGCATCGCCGTCGGCCAGCGAGACGAGATACAGCCCCTCAATGACCTTCACGCGTTCGAGCAGCGGAAGCTTCTTCACATGCTGGGTAAATTCGTGCGCGCCGACAGCGTCTTCTGCAAGCTCTTCGCCCTGTTCGAGAACCGCATCGACGCGTTCTGCATCAAGGCCGAGGCTGTCGAGCAGGATCTCGGCGATCTGGTCGCTTTCCAGATTGGCATAGACCCCATCGACAAGCGCGGCCTGAACCAGCAGGGCGGCGGCAGCCACTTGCGGGTCAATATCCCGCACGACCGGTTTGGGCCGGCCTGAAAAAAACCGTCTCAATGCATCAAGCATCTGCGTCTCCCGGGCGATCACCGTCCAGCGTTTCGTACAATGTCTGCGCTTCTGCAGCGGGGCCGCGCCGTGTTCCCGGCTTGACGACCCTGACTGTCACTATGTGTGATCTTAAGGCGAAACTTGCAACATCGCCAATCGCAATACGTGTGCCGGGCTTCGAGATCTTGCGGGTTTCGCCGCCCCGGCTGACGCGCACGCCGCGCTTTACGATAAACGCCGCCGCGATTGAGCGCGTCTTGAAAAAGCGGGCGCGCCACAGCCAGACGTCGAGACGGGTCTCGGTCTCTATGATTTGGGCTCCGGCGCCTCTTTTGGAGGCTCGGTCTTTGTCTCTGGCGCTTCGGTCTTGGCTTCGGACTCTGCACTCTGATTTGGCGCTTCAGCCGATGCCGCCTCCGGTTTGGCTGCCGGCTTTTTCTTCTTTTTCTTTTTCGGCTTTGGCGCTGGCGGCGGCGGTAGAAGGCTTGCCAGGGCCGCGAACGGGCTATCGGGATCGGCCTGCTTTTCGCGCGGACCGCGCCCGCCCGGACGGCTTTGTTGACGGGCTTGCGACTTGCCGCCCTTGCCTTTGGGGGGTCGGTTGCCCGGCTTGCCGCCGGCAGGCTTCCGGCCGCGCGGCGGCCCGCTATCGGTGCGGTGGCGCGAGAGGAAGCGCCACTTGGTGACCGCGCCTGTTTCCTCGTCCTTCTCGGCGGGCGCCAGGCCAAAGCCTTTTACGATCGCCGGAAATTCCTCGCCCGGGCAGGACACGACCGAGGCGAGCTCTGCCGGCAGCTCGAAGGCTGGCGTTCCGGCCTCGCGGCGGCGTTTGGAAATCTCCCAGCCGAGGCGTTCGGCGAGATCGGCGCGCACAGCCCGTTTGCCAAAGCGCAGATAACCTTGCGAATTCAGCTCGCTTTCAGCCCATTCGCCATCGAGCGGGAAGGAGCCTGCGCCTTCTGGAGCGACGCGGCGGGTCTCGCCGGTCTGGCTGGCCTGAAGGATCGCGACCATGCGCTGGGCGGCCGGTTTCTGCGCATCCGGGATATGCGCGGCGACGCGGCCGGTGCGAAGGCCTGCGGCTTTCATCGCTTCGCGCTGCTCAGGCGTGATCTGGCCGCTTGTCGCGTCATTGCGAAGGTCGACCGCGGCGCCGCTTTCGAGCAGCTGAAAGGCAAGTCCGCGGGCCATGCCTTCAAGCGCCTGGCCGGTCTCGCCTGTCTTCAGCTTTGCATGGGTCGGCAGGACACGCAGCATCTCTGCGCCAAGCCATTCCTCGATACGTTTGAGGGCGGCGTCTTTTCTGTGCGCCTCTGCGTCTTCCGCGCCGATCAGCTCAAGCC
>NZ_JBARZC010000055.1:0-1993 GCF_049649345.1 Henriciella sp.
GCCAGAAAGCCGAAAACGAGCTAAAAATCCTCGAGGAGCGCCGCCGCGCCGAGCAGGCCCGCGAAGACGCGCGCCTGAAGAAAGAAGCTGAAGAGGCCGAAGCCCGCCGCAAGGAAGAAGAGCGCCAGGCCGCGATCGCCCGGGGTGAACCCGACCCATACGCCGAAGTCCGGGACCCGGGCTTCTTCGGCAAACTCTCGGGCGGGCTGTCCAAATCCTCCGGCAAGCTCAGCTCGAGCCTGACCGGCGTTTTCAATCGCCGGAAACTCGACGATGAGGCGCTGGAAGATCTCGAAGACCTGCTGATTACCTCTGATCTCGGCGCAAAAGTCGCTGCGCGCGTGACGTCTAATCTCGCAAAAAACCGGTTCGACAAGGACATCACGGACGACGAAATCCGCATCGCTCTGGCTGACGAGATCGAAGCGATCATGAAGCCGCGCGAGCAAATCGTGGACTTTGCAGACGGCCCGCGGCCCCGCGTCGTCCTGTTCGTCGGCGTCAACGGATCCGGCAAGACGACAACGATCGGCAAGATTGCCTCGAAACTGAAAGAGCAAGGCGCAAAGGCGCTTCTTGTGGCCGGTGATACGTTCCGCGCCGCCGCGATCGAGCAGCTGACCGTGTGGGGCGAGCGGGCCGGCATTCCGGTCCTCTCCAAGCCGACGGGCGCTGATGCCGCAGGGCTCGTCTATGAAGCGATCGAGAAAGCCAGAGCGGAAGACCTCGACCTCGTTCTCGTCGATACGGCGGGGCGGCTGCAGAACAAGGCTGAGCTCATGTCCGAGCTGGCCAAGATTGTCCGCGTGACGCGCAAGCTCGATCCGGATGCACCGCATGATGTGATCCTCGTGCTCGACGCAACGGTAGGACAGAATGCGCTCTCCCAGGTCGAGGCGTTCCGGCATACCGCAGAAGTCTCCGGCATCGTAATGACCAAGCTCGACGGGACGGCCAAAGGCGGTGTGCTTGTGGCGATTGCAGAAGCGCATGATTTACCGATCCACTTTGTCGGCGTCGGCGAAAAAGCCGATGACCTTCAGCCCTTTAGTGCGAGTGCTTATGCCAAGGCGCTGGTCGGCCTTGAGGAAAAGGTTTGACCGGGATCGACAAAAATTCGTTGCGCGCGGATCTGAGGCTCCTGCGCGAGGAGGCCCATGCCCGCGACCCGGATGCGGGCGAGACCCTGGCGGGGAAATTTCCGCTGAAGCTGCTGGAGCGGTACGGCCCGATCGTCAGTGGCTATCTGCCAATCGGCAGTGAAATCAACTCTATGCCGCTTATGGAAAGACTGGCCGACGCAGGGGCGCAGCTCTGCCTGCCGCGGGTCGAGCAGGATGGCGAGATGTCCTTCCGCCTCTGGAAACCGGGAGACGCGCTGGAGGACCGGCCATTCGGCCTGCGCGAGCCGCCCGAAAACTCCATACGGACAGAACCGACGCTTCTACTGGTTCCGCTGCTTGGTTTTGACAAGCTCGGCACACGTCTTGGTTATGGAAAAGGCCATTATGACAAGGCCTTAGATCGCCTCCGAGACGATGGCCGCGTGTTCGCATGCGGCCTCGCCTTTCATGCGCAGATGCTGGATGAGCTGCCGCCTGAGCCGCACGATCAGCCCCTCGACTGGGCGATGACCGAGCGCGGTTCGGTGCCGATTTTCATGATGCGAGCCTTCGCGGACGATCGCGGTTCGGATGGTGGGCCAAGCGCCGCCTGAAGACCCGGATCAAAGTCCAATTCCAATACAATTTCGGTACATTTCCAGCCCAATGCTGATCCAGCAAGGCCTCGCCTAGAACCGGTCGAGTAGCCGCTCGAGATAGTTGCGCTCTTCCTCATCGGGCGTTTCGCCATAGCGCCGGCGAAGCTCTTCGAGAATATCCTTGGCGCGCTGGCGCTCGGCTTCATCCGGGATATCGACATTGCGACCATCGGCAACCCCGCCCATCGGCCGGCCGAAGGGGTCTGTCCGCTGGGCCTGGTCGCCATATTC
>NZ_JBARZC010000056.1:0-5039 GCF_049649345.1 Henriciella sp.
ACCATCATCAGATCCGCCATCTCATCAATCACCACAACGATGTTAGGAATATGATCGAGGGGCAGAATCTCGGTCTCATGGACCGGCTTGCCGCGATCGTCATAGCCGGTCTGCACCTTGCGGGTCATCTGGTCGCCGCGCTCGCGATATTTGGCCGCCTTCTCGTTGAAACCAGCGAGGTTTCGCACGCCGGCCTTGGACATCAGCTCATAGCGGCTTTCCATCTCACGCACGGCCCATTGCAATGCGTTGACGGCCTTTTTCGGGTCCGTCACGACCGGCGCAAGCAGGTGCGGAATGCCCTCATAGATCGACAGTTCGAGCATTTTCGGGTCGATCATGATGAACCGGCACTGCTCTGGCGACAGGCGGTAGATCAGCGACAGGATCATCGCATTGACGCCGACGGACTTACCTGAGCCGGTCGTGCCCGCAATCAGCAGGTGAGGCATTTTTGACAGGTCTACGACCGTTGGCGTTCCGCCAATATCCTCACCAAGGGCCATGGGAAGCGGCGCTTTTGCGTTCGTGTAGGCGGTCGAGGAGAGAAGCGAGCGGAAATAGACCGTTTCGCGTTCCTCATTCGGCAGCTCGATACCGATTGCATTCTTGCCGGGTATGACGGCCACGCGCGCCGACACCGCACTCATGGAGCGGGCGATGTCATCGGCCAGCGAGATGACGCGCGCCGATTTTACGCCAGCGGCCGGCTCAAGCTCGAACAGGGTGACGACCGGGCCAGGGCGCACTTCCTTGATGCGGCCGCGCACGCCGAATTCGCGAAGTACTTCAGAGAGGCGGTTCGCCTGGGCGAGAAGACCGTCCTCGTCGACAGCGCCGCGGCGTGAGGGCGGGTCCTGCAGGAGGTCGATGGAGGGGAGGATTTTTGCCCCGCGGCGGGCGCGCTTGCGCACAGTCGGACGCGGGCGCTCAGCTTCGCGCGGCTTGGCGGGTGTCAGCTTTGGCCGTGTCGCGGCGATGGGCAAGTCATCATCGGCTTCGGTGTCCTCATAGTCTGCGCCGGCCTCTTCCGGCTCGTCCTCCTGAACTGGCGCCCGGCGCGAGACGGCGGGGCCGTCAAATTCGTCATCGGACGCATGCGTCTTCTTGTCGAAAAGGCCGCCGAGGCCGCCGAAAAGCCGCGCCCCTACACTGCCTGCGCCTGCGGCGGCCCGGCGCCCGGAGCTGGCAGCGGCGGTCTGCAGCAAGCGGGCATCGCCGCGGCGGAAGCCAAGGGCCGAAAAGGCGAGAACGAGAGCAACTGCTCCCAGAAACAGGCCCGCCAGGACATTCGGCGCAGGCATGAGAAGCGCCTTGAACGGCACAATAGCGAGGTCGTAGAGGAAGTCTCCGAACATCCCGCCAAGCCCTGACCAGAGCGGCCACGAGGCCGGGACAGGGAAGGAGGCCAGCGCCCCGGAGAGAATGACCACAAAGCCCGCCCCATAGGCCCAGCGGCGCATTTTGGGCGCGCCGATCAGGACCGCCCGCATCGCCCCGCCAACCATGAGGGAGAGCCCTGCCATCCACGACGCAAAGCCGAATGTTTGCAAGGCGAGGTCGGCCACAATCGCGCCCGTTCCGCCGAACAGGTTCTGCACATCCATGGCGGTTGCCGCGTTCAAGCTTGGATCGGTGGACTGGTAAGAGCCGACGCTGCCGCAGAGAAACACGCCAATCGCAAAGGCGGCGGTCCCTGTCAGGATGCGCCATACCGGATCTGAGGATTCTCTTACATTCTGTGTCTGGGCAACCGAATTGGCCATGTCCTTGTCCACCATCTGACTTGAGGATTTTCAGTCAAATTGCCCGAAGGGCCTTAACACCGCGCAAACGCAGCAGCCGGTCTGTGGTGGAATCTCACAAAAAAATCCCCGGCCAGTTGCCTGGCCGGGGAAGTCTGGGAGGAATCGCTTCCCGAGAGAAACGAACCGGTGGAGGCGTTATCCGAATTCCGGATAGGCCTCGAGACCAACTTCTGACTTGTCCATGCCAGCGATTTCTTCTTCTTCGCTCGGACGGACGCCGACGGTGAATTTGAGTGCCAGCCAGACAATGGCCGAGGCGATCGAGACAAAGACCGCGCAGGCGATGACCCCGATAAGCTGGCCAACATAGCTGACACCGATCGCGCCATCTGCATCGGCGGCCGGGATCATGACAACGTTGCCGTAGGAGGCTGCCACAATCATCGTGCCCCAGATACCGCACACAAGGTGAGCCGGGATGGCGCCGACGACATCATCGATCTTGAACTTGTCGAGCAGCGGCACGGTGAGCACGACAAGCACACCGCCAACCGCACCGATCAGGAGCGAAGCGCCCATGCTGGGTGCAAGTGGCTCTGCCGTAATCGAGACGAGGCCGCCAATCGCGCCGTTGAAGGCCATGGTCGCATCGACCTTGCCCTTGTAGAGCACGGCTGTGAGAACCATTGCGGCGATCACACCGCCACAGGCCGCCATGTTCGTATTGGCGAAGATATTGGCGACAGCATTGATGTCATCGAAAGTGCCGGCAGCAAGTTGCGACGCACCGTTAAAGCCGAACCAGCCGAACCAGAGAATGAATGTACCCAGTGCCGCCAGTGGAATGTTCGAGCCAGGCATAGGATGGATCTGACCATTCACATATTTGCCGATGCGCGGACCAATGATGATCGCACCGACCAGGGCAGCCCAGCCACCCGTCGAGTGAACCAGCGTCGAGCCAGCAAAGTCAGAGAAGCCGAACTGCGCATCGAGCGCGCCGCCGCCCCATTCCCAGGATGCGACGATCGGATAGATGAACGCCGTCAGGAAGGCCGTGAAGATCAGGAACGGCCAGAGCTTCACACGCTCTGCAACCGTGCCGGACACGATGGACGCGGCGGTTGCCACGAAGACCATCTGGAAGAACCAGTCCGATGAGGCTGCATAGCCTGTGTCGAGGCTTTCCTCAGGTGCCCAGATAAAGGAAGGAAGACCCACCCAGCCGGCAATCGTGTCGCCGGGATAGGCCATATTGTAGCCAACCAGCCAGAACATGATCCCTGCGACGGAAAACAGCGCCACATTCTTCATGGACTGCATGGATGCATTCTTTTTGCGCACGAGGCCTGCCTCGAGCATACAGAAGCCAGCCGCCATGAACATGACGATGAGGCCACCGATCAGGAACAGATAACTGTTGTCGACATATGCGCCGACCGCTGAGGCGTCCTGCGCCGTGGCGCCGAGCGCGCCAAGGGCGGCTAACGGCACAATTGCCGCTCCTCTCATCGCCCCTTTCAATAGATATTTCATGCCCTTCTCCCAATAGTTGGTATGACCGGGAGAGATAAGCTGACATGCCCACCAATCGACCAGAGACAAAGAGGCGACCACGTTACCAGCCGTTAAGTCTGATCAAAATTCGAGCATCCTGCGACCCAAACGCCCGTTTAGGGGTCAGCTATGGACCAGAAATGGCCCTCGTCTTAGATAACTGTCATGAGCGAGCCTGATGCAGAGATCGTCATTGTCGGTGCTGGACCAGCCGGAGCGTCCCTGGCGCTGGCGCTGAGCCAGGCTGGCTTCGAGACGGCCCTGATCGATGCCAGGGCGGCGGGACAACCGGCCCGCGAAGATACGCGCAATTTCGCAATCGTGACAGGAAGCTGGCGGCTGCTTGCTGCGATAGGCATTACAGATCGCCTCGATGGCCTGACCGAGCCGCTGCATGGGCTGGAGGCCGAAGACGGCGGCTCTCACTGGTTCGGCGCGCCGTCTATATTTTTCACGGATGATGATCTGATTGACCGCGAGGAGAGCGAAACGCTCGGCCAGATGGTCGAAGCGCGCCATCTGCAGAAGGCTCTGGATGAGGCCGCCGCTGATCAGGACAGGCTAACCCTCATTCGCCCTGACCTGTTTGAAGGCTTTGAGGCTCGGCCGGGCGGCGTCGACGTGAAACTTGCTGGCGGTAAGACGCTCTCGGCCAGACTTCTGATCGGGGCAGACGGCATGAAGTCGTCGGTTCGCCATGCCGCCGGCATCGAGACAGAGGGCCGCGATTATGGAAAGTCTGTCTTCGCCGCCAATGTGACCCTGTCGCGCCCCCATCACGGGGTTGCCCGCCAGCTGTTTACGCCTGAGGGCCCCTTCGCCACGCTGCCCCTGCAAGGCGACAGGGCAAATCTGGCCTGGTATATGAAGCGCGGCGCTGCAGAAGCGCTAGCCAAACAGCCAGCCGAAGCCGTTGAAGCCGAGCTTAATCACAGCTTTGCCGATTTCGCGGGAGAGATGAAGATCGATGGCCCGATGGGCTCCTATCCGCTCATCCTGCAGATTGCAGAGCGGATGGTGGATGAACGCGTTGCGCTGCTTGGCGATGCCGTTCGCCGGATCAATCCGCTCGCGGGCCAAGGGCTCAATCAGGGCTTCCGCGATGTGGCTGCGCTTTATGATGCTATAATAGAAGGCGACCGCGCGGGCCTCGATATCGGCTCTGACCAGGTGCTTGATGCCTATCAGACATCGCGCCGGTTTGGCGCAACCACGACGGCGCTCGCCATGGATGCGATCGACCGGCTGTTTTCCAATGATCTGTCCCTGACCAAACCGGTCAGGACTCTCGGAATGCTGATAGCGGACAAGGCCAAGCCGGTGCGCAGAACCCTCGCCGGCCTTGCAAGCGCGTCCTCGGATGAGCTGCCAAGCCTGATGCGGCGCGTCTGATCAGCCGAATATGAAGACACCGCCGAGCAGGACCAGCGGCAGGATCGACAAGCCAAACGTATTGCGCGCGAACACGAATTTTTCGATCCAGCTGTCGAGCCGGTCATCGCCGCTGGAGCGGGTCTTGGTAACCATCTCGACGTTCTCACCTTTGATTTCAGTATCGTCGCTGACAATGTAGTCGGTGAGCGAGCCTTCGACGATGAGGCAGCCGAAATAGAAAGTCGCACTCCAGGCAATGGTGCCGAAAGCGACCGCCATTACGGCCCACCCTGTCTGGAAATCCGTGAACTGGTCGAGCGACCAAAGCGAGGCGAGCAAGACGAGCGCGCCGACCAGGAC
>NZ_JBARZC010000057.1:0-2785 GCF_049649345.1 Henriciella sp.
GATGAGGCGCTCGGTCTGCAGAATGATGTCGGTATTCTCTCAAACCACGGGGATACGGCCACTATCGTAACTCTGGACAGCATGTCGGAAGGGACCCATTTCCTGGCGTCCGATCCGCGCCATACCGTTGGCCAGAAGCTGGTCCGGGTGAATGTGTCCGACATATTGAGCAAAGGCGCTTATCCTGCGCAGGCGTTGCTCTCATTTGCGCTGCCCAGGAGCTTCGATGAACCTCAGTTCAAGTCGCTCTGCGAAGGGGTCGAGGCTGAGTTTAAAGCGTGGCAAATTGATCTGGTGGGCGGAGATACAATCGGCACAGACGGCCCGCTCGTGCTTTCTCTGGTGCTGACGGGCCAGTGCGTGAGGCAGGGTCCCATTCCTCGCTCCGGAGCCTCTCCCGGCGATCGGCTTTTTGTGACAGGCGAGATTGGAAACGGGGATCTGGGACTTCAGGCTGTCCTTGGAGAGGGAAGCGACAATCATAAGGCCAAGTACAGGGTACCAGGCATCCCTCACCGTGAGTGGATCGGCTTGCTCGCAGACTTTGCAAGCGCTTCCCTGGATGTGTCTGATGGCCTGCTATCGGACGCTGGCCACCTTGCATTCGCTTCAAACGTTGCTGTTGAAATCGATTTGTACAGAGTGCCATGGGCTGAACACGGGATTTCACTTGAGCGCATGCTCAATTTGGCGACCGGCGGTGACGACTATCAGACGTTATTTACTGTTTCGCCTGGCAAGCTTGATGAATTTCGCAGGAAGGCTGCGGATACAGGCGTCGAAGCTATTGAGATCGGGGAAATTGAAACGGGCGAAGGCGTCCGAATCCATAACTCTGGCGAATTTGTCCCTTTACCCCCTGTAAAAGGTTACGAGCACTAGATTGAACCGCGCGGAATCAACGATTGCGCGAAGTTGCTTGCCTTAGCGACTGCTCTTTGGCAGTCACGAGTCACTTAAGAAACAGGCTGCTCGCTGCGATTCTACAAGCGGAGACAGCCAAAAGGGAGGAGGGGCTGAATGACCCTATGGTTCTACGTTGCACTCGTGGCCGGACTGGCTGCTGTGCTGTATGGCTGGCTGCAGTCGAGATCGATTATGGCGGCCGATGCCGGCACCGATCGTATGAAGGAAATTGCGTCTGCGATTCAAGAAGGCGCCAATGCCTATCTGAAACGCCAATACACGACGATCGGCATGGTTGGTGTCGGCGTTGTCGTTCTGCTGGCTATCGCATTTCGCAGCTGGGAAGTGCCGCTCGGCTTTATCATCGGCGCCGTCCTGTCTGGCGCAGCCGGCTTCATCGGTATGAAAGTATCCGTACAGGCAAATGTGCGCACCACGCAGGCTGCTAGCAAAAGCCTCGCGGGCGGTCTCGACATGGCCTTCAAGTCCGGGGCGGTGACGGGCCTGCTCGTTGTCGGCCTCGCGCTGATCGGTGTTGTTGTCTATTATGGCCTGCTGACCGGCCTCGTGGGCTATGAGCCCAGCAACCGCGCTGTTGTCGATGGTCTCGTTGCGCTTGGCTTCGGGGCATCGCTGATTTCGATCTTCGCTCGTCTCGGCGGCGGCATCTTTACCAAGGGTGCAGACGTTGGCGGCGACATGGTCGGCAAGGTCGAGGCCGGTATTCCGGAAGACGATCCGCGCAACGCTGCGACCATTGCAGACAATGTTGGCGACAATGTCGGTGACTGCGCCGGTATGGCCGCTGACCTGTTTGAGACCTATGCCGTGACAATCGTCGCGACCATGGTCCTTGGTGCCATCTATTTTGGCGGCCTTGGCTATCTCGGCTCGATCATGCTTCTGCCGCTGGCGATTTGCGCGGTGTGTATTCTCGCCTCGATCGCCGGCACATGGTTCGTCCGGCTCGGCAAAGGCTCGACCAATATCATGGGGGCGCTCTACAAGGGCCTCATCGCTACTGGCGTGTTCTCTCTGATCGGTCTGGCTGTCGCCATTAATTGGGGGCTTCCGAACGGCTTTGGCGTGCTTGAAGGCGCTGGCGCCGCGCTTGGTCTCGCTTCGGCTGTCACAGGTTTGGACCTGTTCTTCTGCGGCGTTGCAGGCCTTGCGGTTACCGCTCTGATCGTTGTCATCACCGAGTATTATACGGGTACGGCCTACAGGCCCGTCCGGTCAGTGGCGCGCTCATCTGAGTCCGGTCACGGCACGAACGTGATCCAAGGTCTGGCTGTCTCGCTTGAATCGACGGCACTTCCGGCGATCACCATCATGGCCGGCATTATCCTGACCTTCAATCTCGCAGGCCTTTACGGTATCGCCATCGCGACCACCACGATGCTGGCGCTTGCCGGTATGATCGTCGCGCTCGATGCTTTCGGTCCAGTTACTGACAATGCGGGTGGTATCGCCGAGATGTCCGACCTGCCGAGCGAGGTGCGCGAAACCACCGATGCTCTGGACGCTGTCGGCAATACGACCAAGGCTGTTACCAAAGGCTATGCGATCGGCTCTGCCGGTCTCGGCGCTCTGGTGCTGTTCGCGGCGTATTCGGAGGATTTGAAATACTTTAAGGACTATGCCGCGGAGGGGAGCGTCCTTCGAGGCGTGACCGTCGACTTCTCCATTGCGAACCCCTATGTGGTTGTCGGCCTGCTCTTTGGCGGCCTGCTTCCCTTCCTGTTCGGCGGCATGTCCATGATGGCCGTTGGCCGGGCTGCTCAAGCTGTCGTGGAAGAAGTTCGCCGCCAGTTCCGCGAAATGCCGGGCATCATGAAGGGGGAGGTCAAGCCGGACTATAGCCGCGCGGTCGACATCC
>NZ_JBARZC010000058.1:0-6788 GCF_049649345.1 Henriciella sp.
CTTCCCAGGCGCCGCGCGCGGTAATGCCCATCTTCTTGTGATCATAGCCGGCCGAGCCGCCGGACGCGAAAGCATCGCCCAGCCAGAAACCATGTTCGAGGCTGATCTCATTGGCAATGTCGGAGAAACTGGCCGTGCCCTTGTCAGCGGCGACGACGAGATAAGGATCATCGCCGTCCCAGACGACGGTGTCCTTGGGCTGCTCGACATCGCCATCGACGAGATTGCCGGTGAGGTCCAGCAAGGCATTGATGAAGGTGCGATAGGCCGAGATGCCGCCCTGATTGCGCTCTTCGCGTGTCGCAGTGGCCGGGATCTGTTTCGGGAAGAAGCCGCCCTTGGAGCCGACCGGGACGATCACCGCATTCTTGACCTGCTGGGCTTTGACCAGGCCGAGCACTTCGGTGCGGAAATCATCGCGCCTGTCAGACCAGCGCAGCCCGCCGCGCGCGACCTTGCCGAAGCGGCAGTGAACGCCTTCGACTTCCGGGCTCGACATGAAAATCTCGCGGAAGGGTTTGGGCGCCGGCAGGTCTGTAATGTCCTGGCTGGCAATCTTGAAGCTGATGAAGGGCAGGGGGCTGCCATCGGGCTGGCGATGCCAGAAATTGGTCCTCTGGATGGCCATGATAAGCCGCGCAATCCTGCGGATGACACGGTCCTCGTCGAGGGAGGAGACTTCGTTCAGGCGCGTCTCGATCTGCTGAAGCTTGGAGAGCGCTTCGGGCATGCGTTCTGAGAGGCTCTCGGGCCGCGTCGGGTTAAACCGGATGGCGAACAGGTCGAGCAGGGCGCGCGTCAGCCTCGGATGGCGTTTCAGCGCTTCGATCTGTGTCGAGCGGGCCGGGTCGAGCCCGGTCTGGTGGCGATAGGCACAAAGCGTGCGGCAGAGCGCCGCTTCGCGCCAGTCCGCGCCTGCGGTGAAAATGAGGCCATTGAACCGGTCATTTTCGGCCTGGCCGCGCCAGACGGCGACAAAGGCATCCTCAAAGCGCGAGGCTGTTTCCTCGAGATCAAGCTTGGTGCCGTCCGTCGTGCGGGCCTTGAGCGCATGGACCCAGTAGATGTCCGGGCCGTCCTCGACCGGCTTCGGGTCGGGAGTAACCGGGTAGCCTGTCTCGAAACTGACGAACAGACCCATATTCTCGAAGACGGGAACGCAGTCGGAGAGCGCGATGGAGCCATTTCGGGCATAGATCTTCGCGCGGACGGTTTCCTCGCCATCCTTTTCCTTCCTGTAGGCCCGGAGGCGAACAGGCTTGTCATCGCTCAGCTGGCGGAAGCCTTCAATGTCGCGGAGCGCCTCTTCAGGGTCAAAGGCCTCGCGATAGGCGGCATTGAACCCGCTCCTGAAGCCAGCGGACTTTTCAAAGTCGATCTGGTCGAGCTCGGCGCTGATCAGCACTTCGCGGAACGCATCATCCCACGATCGCGCGATCGCGGCGACCTCTTCCTCAAGCTGTTTGAGGTCCGGGTGAACCGATACGTCCGTCAGCTCGATCAGCAGGTAGACGCGGGCAAGTTGAGACGCGTCAAAGCGGGGCTGGAAGGAGATGAGCTGGCCCTTATAGGTCTCGACAATGTGGTCACTCATGCGCAGACGCGCGGCGGTGTTATAGGCATCGCGCGGCACGAAGATCAGAACCGACACGAAGCGGTTAAACTGGTCGCGGCGCACAAACATGCGCGTGCGTGGCCGTCCGACGAGGCTCAGCGCGCCCTTCATCAGCGGGATCAGCGTGTCGGCATTGGCCTGCAGGAGTTCATCGCGCGGCCATGTCTCGAGGATATTGGTCAGCGCCTTGTAATTATGGCTGCCCTCGACCGCGCTGGTCGCGTCCAGTACCTTCTCGACGCGGCGGCGCACCAGCGGCACGGAGCTCACGCTCTCATTATAGGCTTCTGCAGTATAAAGGCCGAGGAAACGCGTTTCGCCGGTGACGTTGCCGTCCTCATCGAAATGCTTGACGCCGACATAATCGCACAGCGAGCGGCGGTGAACACGGCTCTTCAGCGTGGATTTGGCAACGATGAGCGGGGCGGGCTCTGACAGGAAGGATCCGATAGCCGGCGTCAACACCAGCGGCTCGGCGCCGCGATTGAGGACGTTGCGGTCCTCGTCGCGCAGCAGGCCAAGATTGGAGCCTTCGACCATGATCGGCTCTTCCGGCAGCACGGTGCCATCCGGGCCGGTCTCGAAATCATAGCTGCGGACGCCGAGGAAAACAAAATGTTCGTTGGCCAGCCACTCCAGAAACGCAACGGATTCGTCGCGTGCCTCTTCGGCGCAATTGGTCAGCGCGCGCAGGCGTTCGATCTCGTTTTCCATGCGCGCCTGCATGTCGGTAAAGTCGCGCACCGACATGGCGATATCGCGCAGCGTGGCCTCGGCTTCCTCATGCAGTTTACGGCATTCGGCAGCGCTGAGGGCCGGCAGGAAGATCTGGATGAGAGAAATGTGCGCGCCGCTGTCGCTTGTCAGGATCGGGTGCATCAGGCCGCGCACCTCGACACCGAGATCGGCGCAGGCCCCCAGAAGCGAATCGACCAGGAACGGCTTATCGAGGCTGACAGCCTCAAGAACGGTCGAGCCGATCAGCCTGTCATTTTCGCCTTTTCCATCGCGAACGCGGACAATCGAGTCCTCGCCCGAAAATTCGTCTGCAAAGCTGGCAATGGCGCGCGCCAGGGCCTCGCAGTCCCCGTCCGACAGCGAGACGGTCGTCTCTGCATCGGCGTGCTCGCTGAAATGGGAAATGACCTCCTCAAGCCGCAATTTTCCTGCAGATCGTGCAGGGCTCTGGGCGTGATCGGGCATGGGAGGATCCTGTGTGTCTGGGCTAGCCTGCTTCTAGCCCGCCAGACCCTTAACAGCAATTGCCCTCCGCACGCTGCAGGTGCGAAGGGCAAGGCCGGATAGTGTTGAAAGCCGTATCAGCGCTCGGCGATCGCGGCTTTCAGTTCGTCGATTTTGCCAGAGCGGAAGGCGGCGCACAGATTGCCGCTCTCGCGGGCCTGGGCAAGCGAGCGCTCATAACCGGGGATGGCGTCTTTCTTGTCTTCGAAGAAGGCGCTCGCTTCGGCGACCTCCTCTTCGGTGCAGAAAGACCGGACCGCGCCGGCTGTCTGCGCCTTGCGGATTTCAGGCGTGCGAGAAATGAAATTATCAAAGCTCGCCTTGTAGAGGCCCCAGGCAGCGTCCTGATTGGCCTTGTTGTTGAGCGAGGTTTGCAGCACGGACCATGTTTCCTGGCCCTGCCAGTCGCTGCCCTGCATTTCCTTGATCAGGTCGGCCATTTCGGCCTCGTCGGCATTGGCGGCAATGGTCTGCAGGATGACGCGGCGCTCATACTGGTTCTCATTGGTGCGCGCATAGTCCAGGGCGGCTTCGTAGAAATCGCGTCCGCCCAGCCTTGTGCCCCATTTGATCGCGGGCACCAGCATGTCCGCCGAGACCGCATCTGCATCAGGCTCGCCATTCACGCCGACAAAGGCGGCGGCCTGCTCGGCAAGCTCTGCGCGCTCGTCTTCCATCATGCCGATATCGAGCAGGGCTGACGACAGGGACTGGAGCAGAAGGCTCTCGCCCTGGCTCAGCTCGTCCTCGCGCGATTCAAGGGACTGGTAGACAGGGCCGTATGTGGCCTGCGCCCAGCTGCGCATCGCCTCCTGGTCTTGCTCCGGCAGCGCGTTGAAATAGGATTCTGCCTTTGAGACAGACATCCTCGCCACATCCCATTCTGCGGTTGCCGAAGCCTCGAGCGCGTCGAGGACGGCGCTCGCTGGCGCGTCGCCTGCGCGGAAGGCGGCCGTGATGGAATCCACGAAAGAGAGTTGCTGCGACACTGTCAGCGCCTCGAAATTCTCCGTCAGCGCGGCCCAGTCCTCACCAGACAGCGCAAACCGCCAATAGCCGCCGGTTGCGTTCGGCATCACCCAGTCGGCGCAGGCCCCATCGAGCGGGATGTCGGTCGTCTTCTCGGTCAGCATTTCGCGAATAACCGTGTCGCCGGCCGGGCTCGAGACGCGGATCGCGAATGGCACCTGCCAGGTCGAGGCGTCGGCATCGATCTCGGAGCCGAGCGGCGCATAGCGCGATTGTGTCACCGTGATCAGGCCGGCATCCGGCGCCTCGCAGCTGGTCTCGACATTGAGATAGGGAATGCCCGGCTGGAAGATGAAGCTGCGGAAGCTTTCAACCACGCCGTCATTCTCGCTGCCATCGGCGACAGACTGCATGAAGTCCTCCACGTCGGCGGAGTCATCTTCAAAGCGCTTCATGTGGATGCGCATGCCTTCCCGGAAGGCCTCTTCGCCGACATAGGTCTCGAACATGGACAGGACACCGCCGCCCTTGGAATAGGTAATCCCGTCAAACGCGTCATTGATGTCGGCATTGCGCTCGATCGGATTGCGGATCTGACGGGCGTTGATCAGGCTGTCCGAACCCATGGCGCTAAGGCCGCGGCGCTGGGCGGCGCGCTCATAGCCCTGGCCCGGATAGACCTCGTCCATCGTCTTGTAGCTCATCCAGGTGGCGAACGCCTCATTGAGCCAGATGTCATCCCACCATTTCGGTGTGACGAGATTGCCGAACCATTGGTGGGCCAGCTCGTGCGCATGCGTGGTCAGCACACCGCGGCGGCGGCCCAGCGAGGTGCGGGCGTTAATCAGGAGCGCGCTCTCGCGATAGATGATCGCGCCGGCATTCTCCATCGCGCCATAGGCACAGTCCGGCACCGCAATGATGTCGAGTTTGGCGTACGGGTAGGGATAGTCGAAATAGCTTTCCTGATAGTCGACCATCTCATCGGTCACATCCATCGCGACCTCGAGCTGGTCGCCCTTTCCGGCGGGCGCAAAGCCGCGGAACGGGACAGGCGTCGCGCGCAGCGTGTTGGCCGAAAGCGCAGAGCCGTCGCGCATGTCATAAGGGCCGACCGCCAGCGCAACGAGATAGGACTGGATGTCGCGGGTCGTCGCAAAAGTGTGGCGCACGAGGCCATTGTCGAGCTGGGTCGTGCCGGTCACGGGCGCGTTGGCGATGACCTGATTGCCCTGCGGCGCGGTGACCGTCAGCGACCAGGGCGTCTTGAAACGCGGCTCGTCAAAGCCCGGAAACATGCGCCGCGCATCGATCGGCTCCATCTGCGTCGCCAGATAGGGCCGGCCATTCTGCTCTGCCTTGTAGAGGCCTGCGAGGCCGAAATTGTAAGGCGCGCGGTAATCGATGATGAGCGTCGCCTTGCCGGCCGGCACAGGCTCTGCGAAATCGATTTTCGAGACGCCGCCATCGGCAAGGCCGCCCTCGAACGTGCCTTCGATCTCGGTGCCATCGGCCGTGCGGGCAACCACGCGCTGGATCGTCTGGTCGAGCGAATGCAGCCAGATGCGCGCGTGTGGATCGCTCAGCCGGACATCGATCTCGGCTGTGCCCGAAAAGCCGGCTGCGGCGGGATCGGTCACAAGGTTGAGACGATACGCTGTCGGGATGGTCGTGTCCGGCAGCTGGCCGGCAGGCGGGGTTTCGAGCTTGACCGGTTCAATCTTTTCTTCGGCGGGCGGCGGCGTCTCTTCATCCGGGCTGGGGCCACAGGCGCTCAGCAGCGCGAGGCTGGCTGCGCCGGCGAAGATGGTCGTTTTGAACCTGTTAAGCGTCATGATGGATTCTCCAGGAAGACTGTTTGCGGGACGCATGAAGCATGGATGGCCCTGAGAGGCAAAATCCTGATGCCGTTGCGCTCATAAACGGGTAAGTTCGGCCTTATAGGTATGAATATATGAAACGGCTGTGGCATTGGCCAATCGATCCTCTGGCAAGAACGGTCCGCCTCGCGCTGGGCGAGAAGCGCTGCGCGTTTTCCAGTGTCAGCGCATTGCCCTGGGCCTTGCCGGACGAACTGGTGTCGCTCGCGCCGGGGGCAATTGCACCGGCGCTCGTCGATACGGCTGCTGAAGTGAAGGTGACGGCCATCGGGAGCCAGGCGATCTGCGAATATCTCGAGGACGCAATCTCCAATCCCAGGCTCCTGCCTTTTATTGCCAATGAGCGCGCCGAGGCCCGCCGTCTCTGGCGCTGGAGCGAGGACAGTTTTGCCGAGGTCAATGCAACCCTCCTGACAGAACGCGTGAACCAGTGGGTGCGCCGCTCCAGCGAGACCAATACCGCGTCGCTGCGCGCTGGCGTCCATGCGCTGAAAAGCAAGATGACCTTCCTCAACGGCCTGGCCGAAGCGCGCCCTTATATGGCGGGGCGGGCGCTGACCATGGCGGACCTCTCCATCGCCGCGCACCTGTCGGCCTATGACTATTTCGGGGATGTGCCCTGGGACCTGACGCCCGATCTCAAGGCCTGGTACGCCAAGATCAAATCCCGCCCGAGCTTCCGGCCCGTGCTCGAAGACAAAGTGGATGGCACCCGGCCAGCAAAACATTATGCTGATCTCGATTTCTAGTTAGGATTGGGTGTCCAACATGTTCCGTAAACTGCTCGCAGCCCTGTCTGCGTCCTTCCTGCTCGGCACGCCCAACGCAGCGCCGCAGACCGTTGCGGAGGTTGAAACCTCCATGCAGGAATTGGCTGCCTGGATGGCAGAGTACAGGCCGATCATTGAAGGCCTGTTCAATCTCTTCGAGCCTGCCGATGACGCGGGTTTCGTAGCTGAGAGCCATTTAGCCGGTGATGTCAGCCTTGATGAAGCGACTTCCTATATTGAGGAGATGCGCGACCGGTTGAAAAACCAGGCGGACGATATGCGCGGCGCTGTCAATCGTCTGCCGCCTTACCC
>NZ_JBARZC010000059.1:0-1720 GCF_049649345.1 Henriciella sp.
CTGCGCTCAATCTCGAAGGGTTTGAAGGCTCGGGTGCGGACTGGCTTGAACAGTACAAGCCGTACATCGAGAATGGCGAGACGGTCGTGACCAGCCCGCACAAGGTCTATGGCCCGGACAGCAATGATCTCGCCCTGCAGCTGCGCAAGGCTGGCATCTCGAAAGTCATTCTCGCCGGCATGTCCTCGAACCTTTGTACGGAATCTCACATGCGCAGCCTGATCGAACAGGGCTTTGAAGTCATGGTCGTCACCGACGCAACGGCTGGCGCCATCACCGAGCATTACAATGGCTATGACGCGGCACTCACCAATTTCAGGATGATCGCCAGCAAGGTCGATAACACCGAGAATACGGTGAAGGCGGTCAAGGCCGCCTACGGTCGGTAACCGCCTCCCCGCGGGTCATCCAGCGCCACCCCTCCGCCCACGGATGACCCACCCCGCGCCCGGCTGATGTCCTTCTGCCTCTCCCATTGGCCGGGCGCGCCTCTTTCCAGAAATTCGCCAGCGGAGCGCCAGGGCGCGCCGCTGACCGAAGCCCCCGCGTCCTCTTCCCCTCAACCCGGCGAGGATGCTCACCCCCCGGCTGTTTTTGCAGCCCTCATCTAAAAAAAGGACCAATCCAATGACTTCCAGACTTCTCATCGCAGGCACCGCTCTCGCCCTCGCTTTTATTCCGGCCATGTCCGCCTTTGCTGAAGACGAATACAATGTCTCCACCGGCACCACGACAGACGGCGTTCCGCTTGGCGTTCACGGCGTCGATACGGTCGCCCTGTCGACGCTCAATGCAGTGGCAGAGGGCGAGGCCGCCCACACCGTCGTGAATGATGGCGTCGCCTACTATTTCGCGTCCGAGGACTCGGCCCGTCGCTTCAAGGCAGATCCCGCCAAGTACAAGCCGCAATATGGTGGTTTCTGCGCCTATGCTGTTGCCCTCGGCAAGAAGCTCGATGGCGATCCGCAATTCGCTGACATCGTCGACGGCAAGCTCTACCTCTTCGTCAACGCCGCCGTCTTCGAAAAGTACAAGAAGGATGCCAAGCGCACGATTGAAAAGGCCGACAAGACCTGGCCGAAAATCCAGCACACAGCCGTCGCCGACCTCTAGCGCCGAGATGGCGGCCTGGCCCGGCCAGGCCGCCGCTTCCTCCACAACACAATTGGGAGAACAGCAATGCGTATGCCTGTCCCGCCTTTCACTGAAGACACTGCCATCGAAAAAGTGCGCCTTGCCGAAGATGGCTGGAACAGCCGCGATCCTGAAAAGGTCTCCGAGGCGTATTCGACCGACAGCCTCTGGCGCAACCGCAGGATGTTCGTATCCGGGCGATGCGAGATCGTCAGATTCCTGCAATGGAAATGGAGCCAGGAACACGAATACCGGCTGGTCAAGGAACTGTTCGCCTTTCAGCAAAACCGTATCGCGGTCCGCTACGCCTATGAATATCACGACGAAAAGGGCGCCTGGTTCAGAGCCTATGGCAATGAGAACTGGGAGTTTGGTGACGACGGCCTGATGAAGCGCCGCCATGCCAGCATCAATGACCTTCCAATCTCTGACCAGGAGCGGCTGCTCTACTGGCCGCTGGGCCGCCGTCCGGACACCTATCCCGGTCTGAGCGAACTTGGTCTTTGACCCGTTTCGCACGCCGCGCATCCGCTTTGCCTAAAGGATAATTTTTATGAAACGCTATCTGCTAATCGCTCTTTTGACG
>NZ_JBARZC010000060.1:0-3179 GCF_049649345.1 Henriciella sp.
CGGCCGGTCCGCTCCATCCATCTTCCTTGAAGCGGACGGGCGGGGCGCTGTAGAGCCAGGCAAGCGCAACGCCGACAATGGTTGCGGCGAAGGCCCAGAGGCCCAGAAGCGCGCCGACCACGAGCGACATGGCGGACCAGAAAATGCCGAGATAAAGCCCCCATCGGCCCGGAATGCGGCCGGATGGGATGGGGCGGTTTGGTTCATTGATCGCGTCGACATGGCGGTCATACCAGTCATTCACCGCTTGGCTTGCCGCGCAGACCATGGGGCCGGCCAGGATCACGCCGCCAATAATGAAGGGCCAGAGCGCCAGCGAAGCCTGCCCGGTCGAAATGACGCCGCAGGCAAACGCCCACATGGGCGGGAACCAGGTTATCGGCTTGGATAATTCAAGAATGTCACGCCAGTGAGGACGCGATTGTATCGTCAAGGGATAGGGTGAGCCCGACATTCGCCAAGGGTAAAATGGACACCCCATAGTGTCAATTAAGATAGACGCTTATTGTCGAGAATTCCGCTAGTCGCTGGCGTCGAGGCCGACACGTTTGAGCTTGGAATACAGGCCCTGCCGGCTGAGGCCGAGCATTTCGGCGGCCGAGGCGCGATTATTGTCGGAAATCTTGAGCGCGGCCTCGATACAGAGCCGCTCGATCAGGACCGACGACTCGTTGACGATTTCCTTGAGCGGCACGCGGCCAACCAGTTCTGTCAGCTCGGTCGTCGAGCTTGGCAGCTGTTCGTCGAGGCCGGGCGAGGGCGCCAGGCGGCGCGAGACGCTGCGGACGGAAAAGGCGTAAAGCGTGCCGGTCTGTGTCGGGGCAGTGACGGCCGAAATCTCGACCTTCTCTTCGCTTCCGAACCGGTCGCGGGAAACGGTCGCGAAATTGCGCACGATGCCGTTCTTCTTGAGCGTCGAATAAAGCACGTTGATGTCTGTCGAGGAGCGGCCGAGATAGGTTTTGAGCGGCGTTCCCGTCGCTTCCTGGGTCGAGGCGAGCTGCGACATCTGGGCGAACGTCCCATTGATCATGAGAATGCGCTGGTCTGCATCGGCAATGACGAGGCCGTCCGGCAGATGATCGACCATCTTGTCGAGGGTCCGTGTCGCCCGGTCGCCTGACGGTTGGATGCGATTGTCACTAAGCCTCAGAATCACTCGCTTCTGGTCGTTCTCGGTAAAGGCAGACGCCGACAATTCGACCTGTCTGCCCGATGAGAGCGTCAGGTCTGTATCAGACGACATGCCCTGGCTCGCCGCAGAGGCGATGAGCGTGTTGAGCCGGCCCGTCGAGGCCGATTTGAACAGGCTGCTAATCGGCTGGCCGACAAGATTGAGGCGGATATGATCGGTCAGCGTTTCGGCGGCCGAATTGGCTTCCTCGATCGTCCAGTCCTGCGCGTTGACGACAAGTATGGCTTCGCTGCTCGTATTGAACAGGAGGCGATAACGTCCCTCGGCCATGCGCATGCGCGAATAATCGCGTTCGAGATCCTGGTGCGCGTTGATCAGTTTCTGCTGCAGTTGAGACAGGTCACTGAGATCGCGGCCGAGCGCAATGAACCGGTCCTTCCCGTCGACCGGAACGGTTGTGTATTTGACCGGAACATCGAGTGAGGATTTGGAAATATGGTTGACCTGCCGCCAGCCCATATCGGAGGTCTCGCCATTCAGCAGGGCCTCGATCTTGGGCCGGCTCTCGACCGTCACCGTATCGATCCAGGCCTTGCCCAGCCAGGCGTCACCATATCCGTTCGATATCAGCGTCTTGTCCGCAAGCGCCACATCCTTGACGATGCCGTCTTCGACGATCAGAGCAATATCGGTCGCTGCCCCGATCAGATCGGCGACCTTGTCAGCAGACAGGCCTACGAAATGCTCTCCAGGCGACTGAAAGCCGGAACGCGTCTTCTTTGACGGCGGAATATGCGATGATTTAGCGTCCATTAGCCTGCTATCTGTACCAAAGTCGCCGGTCCTTTAGCAGCCGACTCGTGCCTCTGCCAATAGGTCCAGCGCGGTTGTGGGCGCTGTGCTTGCGTCAGTTGACGCTGCATCAGCGCCGACTTGCCCGGCGATCGATTCATCGCGGCCGACGAGGGCCCCACCGATAATGACCTTGATGTCCTTGTTACGGGATGTTGTCCTCAATTGACCGATCACGCCCGAAATATCGTTTGCTTCGTGCGACCTTGCAACAGAGAGGCCAACCACATCAAACGTGGTTGACGACACGATGCGGAGAAGTTCATCCACCTTCGCGCCTGGTTCGCACGTGACCCGCCAGCCTTCCTTGATGAAGAATTCTGCCACCATGATGACCCCGAACACATGCTGGTCGCCGCAAGCCGTCGACAGCAGGATGGATGGGGTCTCCGGCGCCGGGAAAACCTGGCGAACCGCCGGGCTCAGCGAATTGTGACGCAGCACCTCGTGCAGACGGCAGAGGCCGATGGTCACTTCGGCGAAATTGCGGATGTCTTCTTCCCAGAGTTCGCCCATGCGCCGCGCCGTGGGTGCGAGCAGGTCAACATAGATGCTTTCAATTGAGATGCCTTCGCGCACCAGATTGTCGACGAATTCATGTCCTGATGTCACAGAGTGGTCGATCATGAGGTCGAGAAACTCGTCCTGGGCCTCGCGCCGGTCTTTGAGGGACTTGTATTCGCGCGCATCTTTTTCAGAGCGGTCATTGGTGTGCACGAGCATGAGCCGGGGCAGGATTTCTGTCTCGATGGCGTCGAGCAGATGTATCGCCGGATTATCGGCGGGCGGTCTGGCTGTACCGATGGACGTCTCGTCGTCAGGCACTGACCCATGGGGGTCTCCTGCCACACGTCTCTTCGCAGGATAATACTCGCTTTTGTCGGCCACCTTTAACCCTCCCGGTATGACGGCAACGCACTCCTCAGGTCATTTATTCTAATTGTCGTGTCGATCTGCCATCGCTCCAGCCTTGGGGACGGAGACGGGGGAACAGGCGATACTTGCTAGGAAGTTTCTTGTTGTCGGTTGTGTTGATTGGAGCGCAATCCGGCCCGCGCATTTCTTCGCTGAGGGACGTTTGCACCAAGCTGACAAGTTCCGCGATCTTTTCGGACCGCGCCATCTGGACTTTACCGAGATGGTTCAAACTTGGCATCTGCGATCCTTAACAGAATAATTTCATGCTCGATAG
>NZ_JBARZC010000061.1:0-4735 GCF_049649345.1 Henriciella sp.
GGTCTCATGTGCGGTTTCGGTTGTCAGCCCGCGCTCCTGGCGGCTGACGACGCCGTTCAGCTCGGCGCCGACGCAAACCGCGAAGGCTGACAGCCAGAGCCACATCAGAAGCGCGGCCACTGCGCCAAGCGAACCGAAGGTCTCGTTATAGTCAGCAAACGAAGACAGGTAGAAGGAAAAGGCGATGGAGGCGATGAGCCAGATCAAGGCAGCCGCAATGGCACCCGGCAGGATCCGGCGCGTGCCGGCCTCGTGATGGCGAACCCCGTTCGGCCGGGCGGTGCGCAGGAAGGCATAGATGCCGCCGAGAAACAGCGCGATCAGGCCGAGCCATCTGGCGATCCTGATCAGCGCGTCAAAGAATGCGCCGAGCTGCAACGCCTCGATGATGGGCGGCACAGCGCCAATGGCGGCCAGCGAGACGATCGCGAAGACGATGGCGCCCGCTGTGAAGCCGAGGGCAAGCAGGTTCTGCGCGACGAAGCCGCGCTTGCTCGGTCGGTCATAGGTGATCTCGATGGCCTGGAGGAGCGCATTTGCCCCGCGCGAGGCCGACCAGAGCGCCACGACGAGCGACAGCAATGCGCCCCAGGACAGGCCGCTCGACTGCGACTCGGCAATCCGGATCATCTGTTCGGTGAGAAGGCTGTAGGCCTCATCGGGCACGACGCCGCGCATGACTTCAAAATATTCGCGAAGGTCCGCCGAAGAGGTGAACAGGCCCCAGACCATGAGGGCGCAGGCGATGGCCGGGAAGACGGAGAGGAAGCCGTAAAACGCGACCCCGCCAGAGACGAGCGCTACATCGTCGCGTCCGATTCGGCCAAGCGTGCGCCCAGCGACAGTCGTTACAGGGGCGACGTGCCTCTGATAGCCATCCGAGCGCCTGAATTTATTGAAACTTTCCATCCACTGCATGAGAGTCCAAACGCGCGAGCGTCATGCGGCGTTCCGGCGAGGCGGGCTTGACCGGGCCGGGGCACCGGCTTCCTATCAGCGCAGGACAAGACAAAAGAGGCCCTCGATGAAATCTGCAAAGACATGGCTCGCCCTGATCCTGCTCGGCCTTCTCGCGATATTCGCGGTCCAGAACATCGCCATTATCGAGGTCAAATTTCTCGGAACGGGGTTTGAGACGCGGCGCATCTTTCTGATCCTCATCAGCGTGCTGGTCGGTTTTGCGCTTGGCAAGGCGGTCCGGTTTCGCCGCGGCTGACCGGGCGCGCTGTCAATTGTCTGCCGGGCGAGATGGACATCGGGCCTGTCTCGCATCAGATTTGGGGTGGGAAAGCAGGGGTTTTTCTCTGTTGAGGATGCAGCACTGATCATCAAGACCTTCTCATTTTCAGATCGTCTGCGGCGGGCCGTCCGTTACCCCGTTTTTACCCTGCTTTTAGCCTCCTTCTGGACGGGCCTTGGTGTGGCAGACAGCGGCGGGAACGCTGCCGCAGAAGTCGCCGAAACCCGGACGGAAATCGAACAGGACGTTCTCGCCTTTTGCGAGCTTGTCCGCGCCCGCTACGCCTATATCGATAGCCGCCGCGAGGTCTGGGACGAGACCTGCGACATGGCGCGTGAAGAAGCCCAGCTTGCCAAGGCCCAGACGCCGTCCGGCCATCTCGCCCTGCTCGAACGCATGGTCGACCAGCTGCACGACAATCATGTCTCGCTAAATACCAATTCCGCCGTGTCACCGCGGCTCGTCCCGTCCGGAAGCGATGTCTGGCTGAGCCTTGATGGCGGGGTCGCCAAAGTCCACGCCGTTCGTCCGCTCTCAGGCGCATCCGTTGCCGGCCTGAAAGTCGGCGATGCCGTTACGCACCTGAACGGCGTCCCTGTCCTCGCTGCCGCCACAGCGCGCATACTCGCCGCCCGCGGTACCGTGACCTCACAGCGTCTCGACTGGGCGATCAATGCGCAGGCCGCAGGCTATCGCGGCGCGCCTCGCATCGCTTCGGTGCTGCGGGATGGCGAAATAATTGAACTCGACCTTGGCGTACCTGAACCGGCGGCACCGCCCCACAAGGTGAGCTGGCGACGCCTGCCTGGGAATATCGGTTATATCCGGATTGAGGACTCGCTGGGCGATGAGGCCACGATCGAGGCGTTCGACGATGCGCTCGCAGAGCTGAAAGATGCGCGGCGTTGGGTGATCGACCTGCGCAATACGCCCGGCGGCGGCAATACCGGCGTCGCCGAGCCGATCATGGGGCGTTTCATTCGCGGCGTGAAACCCTATCAGCGCTCCGGTCCGCGCTGGCATGGCCAGCCGGTGCGCTATGTCGCCTCGCGCGGGCCGTGGCGGGCGCGCGGCAAGGTCGCGGTGCTGGTCGGGCGCTGGACGGGCAGTATGGGCGAGGGGATGGCGGTCGGCTTTGATGGCCTGCGACGGGCACGCGTTTTCGGCTCAGACATGGCGGGCCTTGCCGGTGGGGTCGAGGGTTTCAACCTGCCTGGCAGTGGCATCGGTGTGCGTTTCCCGACCTATGACCTTCTGCACATCAAAGGTCAAAGCCGGCATGAGTGGTCTCCGCCTTATCGGGTGATCGCAGACAACGGGGATGGGCCAGATCTTGCGCTTGAGGCCGCGCTGGAATGGCTGAGACGGTAATCAGTCGCCTCCGTCTCCATCGCCATCATCGCCTTGCGAAAGCTCGGTTGAGCCGCCTGTTGGTTCTGACTTTGCTGATGACTTTTCTTCCGAGGCGGCCGGGCCTGCTTCTGGCTTTGCGTCGCTGACGCGCGCACCATCCTTGAGCATGACAAATTCGCCGGTGTTCCTGAAATTGATATCGCGCTGCGGGAACGGGATCTCGATCTCGTATTTGTAGAGCGCTGTGTGCAGCTCCCAGTAATAGTCCGCCTTGACGCGCGCCGGCTTTTTCACCGCCTCTTCGGTGAGCCAGACCACGAGTTCGAAGTCGAGGCTGGAATCGCCAAAGCCCGTCAGCCAGACCTGCGGCTCGCGTCCTGGAATGCCGCTGAATGTCCACTCAACAGCCTCTCCGGCCTCAAGCGCGGCCTTTTTCACAAGTTCCTTGTCGGTGCCATAAGCAACGCCGAATTCAATCCGCATGCGGCGGCGCGCATCGCGCAGCGTCCAGTTGATGACCTGCGCCTTGATGAACTCCTCATTGGGGACGAGGATATCGACATTGTCATTGGTGGTGATCAACGTGGAGCGGATGTTGATCTCTTTCACCAGACCCGTCACGCCAGACTGAAGCTCGATGAAATCGCCGACTTTCACCGACCGCTCGAACAGGATGATGATGCCTGAAATGAAGTTCGAGAAGATGGACTGAAGCCCGAAACCGATACCGACGCCGAGAGCGCCGCCAAAGACTGTGAGCGCGGTGAGGTTCACGCCGAGCGTCGACAGCGCGATCAGGATGGCGGCCGCCATGAAGCCAACCTTCAGGACCTGCCCCAGCAGACCTGCCATGGATGGGTTCAGCGTCTTGGTTGATTTCAGCTGGGATTGCGCTGCATCGCCTGCCACGCGGCCAAGCCAGAGGGCGACGATCGCAATGAAAATCGACGTGATGACCCGCATCGCGGTAATCTGAACGCCGCCGACCGAGAAGGCGGCTGCGTTAAGGGCGTCTACCACGGGGTCGAGCAGGCGCAGGATGTAAAGCGCCGCTATGGTCCAGGCAAGAATTGCGATGAAGCCCTGCCAAAAGCCGGGTTTCATGTTGGAGGTCACGAAGCGGACCACGATCCATGCGTTCAGCAGGCTGGCAGCCACACGCAGGCCTTCATTGCGCATTTCCAGCGCTTCAAAAACCGCGGTTCCGATCCACAGAAAGACGACCGTAAAAGCCGGCCACAAAATACGCGCGACCGAATTTATCAGCCGGTAGATGATGTCCTTGTGTTCGCGCTCCTCAGCTGCCTTGCGAAGGCGCCCGGCCGGAAACCGCGACAGGACATAGCCGAGAAGAATGGCGCCAAGGACTGCGAGCACCTGCCAGAGCGACCCCCAGGAGATGAAGTTCTCCTGAAAGGCCTGGAAGCCCTCGATCGCCTGCTGCTTTATGCTTTCCCAGTCGAGATGAGCCTCGATAATATCGCCATTCTCGCTGCCGGTTTCGCTTGATGAAGACTCTGTCTCCTCACCTGGCGTGTCACCGCTCTGCGCCTGCTGGGCAAAGGCCGAGATGATGCCTGCTAGAGCCATTTAAGTTTCCTGAATATCCAGAATTGTACGCCCATGAGGCCAATCAGCATGCCGACTGTGATCCAGAAGGCGTAGCCTGACTCGACACCGGGCATGCCGCCGACATTGATGCCAAGGAGGCCGGTCACGAAACCGAGCGGCAGAAACACGGCCGCCACGATGGACAGCATGTACATGGTCTGATTCATCTTTGCCGCAGCGCGGTTGTTGAGATCGTCCTGAAGCACCAGCGCGCTTTCCTTCGACACATCGAGATCGTCGAGATAGCGCTGCAGGCGTTCCCCCGTTTCGTGGAGATCGGTGAGATTCTGCTCTGTCAGCCAGCTCGTCGGGGTACGCTGCATGCTGAGCAAGGCATCGCGCTGGGGCGACATGTATCGTTTGAGGGCGAGGCAGTTGCGGCGGATGTCGGCGATCTCGGACAACAATTCGTCAATGTCGCTTTTTTCATCGTTTTCCATCTCATCGATCCGACCGTTCATGTCGAGAATCGAGAGGTTCATTTTCACGACCATTCTCTCGCAAAGTTCGGTGAACAGGTCGCCGCAACTG
>NZ_JBARZC010000062.1:0-2523 GCF_049649345.1 Henriciella sp.
GCACTTCAGCGACCACGTCTTCCTCACTGAACCGGATCGCTGTCACTGTCCGCGTTGAAATCTGTGGACGGTAGAAGGCGACACGCTCCTGGATCGTGGTGATGTAGATCCACGTGTTCTCGTCGAAAATGCTTTCGGTTGAAGGCGAGCCAAGCTGCGCGAGGACGCTCGACCTTGTATCGACACCCGGCGTAATTGCATTTGGGGCAACCTCGTCAGGGGCATAGCCATGATAGGATTTGATTGATGATACACATCCTGATGCAATGCAGGCCATGGCAAGGCTGGCGATGAAAGACCGTTTGATCATTCTGATTTCCTCTTACACCATTCCCGCTTACAGGCTGGCAGAACCGATTGGCAAGTTGTGGAGCGCAGAATGCGAATGCTGAGCAAGCTGTTTTTTCCAGAGCGCGCCGGGCGACACCGCACAGCGTCCGCCTTGTATCATGACCTGAACAGTGCAGCACGCAAACCCTGGCTGTTTATCGAAGGCGGAATCCCCGACACAATCGAGGGGCGATTTCACGCTGTCGCGCTGCACGCTGCATTGCTGCTGCCGGAGCTGGAACGACGAAAACCCGAAGGGCCGAAACACTCCGAGGCCGTCTACATAATGATCTTTGACGGTTTCGATGCCGCCCTGCGCGAGAAAGGTGTGGGCGATGCCTCGATCGCGCGCCGGATTCGCAAGATGGGGGAGACGTTTTTTGGCTTGGGTCAGTCGATCCAGGCCGCTTTAAAAGAGGCTGACGCACCCAAAGCGCTGCGCGATGTCCTCCGACGCAATGCCATCTGCGAGCCCTCGGCTCAGCCGCTTGTCGCTTCCTATCTGCAAACCGCCCATGAGAAACTGGGCAATCTTGCTGACGATGAGCTTCTGAACGGCAGGTCAGGATTGGCATCGGTCGACAAAAGCTCAGTCGGATAGCGCACGACTGGTTGCCTCGCGTAGGCATGGTGCTAGTGTCCGCGCAATTCGAAAGCCCCTTAAGGCCGCAATGAAACCAGTCACACTTTCCATCGATGCAATGGGCGGCGATGCCGCCCCACAAGTCGTCATTGACGGTCTCGATATATTTCTGGGCCGCAATAGTGGATTTGCGATCCAGCTGCATGGACGGGCAGACGAACTCAAGCGGCTGCTGAACGGCAAGTCCTGGTCTCGCCAATGCGAAATCGTGGATCAGCCGGATGTCGTGGCGATGGATGCTAAACCCTCATCCGCTCTGCGCCGCGCGAAGGGAACCAGTATGGGCGGCGCCATACAGGCGGTGAAAGACGGCACAACGGCTGCAGGCATATCGGCCGGGAATACAGGCGCCCTGATGGCCATGTCGATGCTGTCGCTCAGAAAGATGGCAGGCGTACACCGTCCAGCCATGACGGCCATCTGGCCGACCCTGAAAGGCCGCTCTGTGGTGCTCGATGTCGGCGCGAATCTTGAAGCTGATGCCGATCAGCTGGTCGAGTTTGCGGTCATGGGCGAATCCTATGCCCGCGCTGTGTTTGGGAAAGAAAAGCCGACCGTTGGGCTGCTAAATATCGGATCTGAAGACGAGAAGGGCAGGGACGCGGTCAAGTTCGCGGCTGAAATCCTTCGCACGCGCGACCTCGGTATCGATTTCAAGGGATACGTCGAAGGCAATGATATTTCCACGGGCGCCGTCGATGTTGTCGTGACCGATGGGTTCACGGGGAACGTTGCGCTGAAAACCGCCGAGGGAACAGCGCGGCTCGTATCCACTTATGTCCGGGCGGCCCTGACCTCCAGCCTCCTGTCCAAAGCCGGTGCTGCACTGGCCGCCTCGGGCCTGAAAGATCTGCGGAACAAGCTCAACCCATCCAATGTAAACGGCGGTGTGCTGCTCGGCTTGAACGGCGTCATCGTCAAAAGCCATGGCGGAACCGATGCCGAAGGGTTTGCTACGGCTGTCAAACTCGCTTCTGATCTGGCGCAAAGCAATTACATGGATGAAGTGGCAGCAGGTCTGAAACGGGTGTCAAAACTCGGAATTTCTCCAGAAGCAGTAGAATAATGTCCAATAGAACAAGCTTTATCCGCGGCTCAGGCGCCTATCTGCCGTCGCGCATCCTGACCAATGAAGACATCTCGAAGATGGTGGACACCTCTGATGAATGGATTCAGGAGCGCACCGGCATTCGCCAGAGGCATATCGCGGCAGAAGGCGAACTGACATCCGATCTTGCCACCCAAGCGGCCAAAGAGGCGCTCTCGAACGCCGGGCTCACCGCGAGTGACGTCGACCTGATTATTGTCGCGACAACGACGCCCGACCAGACGTTTCCCGCGACGGCCACATCGGTTCAGGCCAAGCTCGGCGTTATGGGCGGCGCTGCCTTTGATGTCCAGGCGGTATGTTCAGGCTTCCTGTTCGCGCTTGCCACCGCCGATTCGATGCTGAAGCAGGGGCTCTTCAAGACAGCCATCGTAATCGGCGCCGAAACTTTTACCCGTATTCTCGACTGGTCCGACAGAGCGACATGTGTGCTGTTTGGCGA
>NZ_JBARZC010000063.1:0-1679 GCF_049649345.1 Henriciella sp.
GCGATCACCGCGCGCTTTGATGCCGAACCGCGCCTGCGACAGGGCATTGTGCCTTCGGAACGGGCGGCATTGATGCTTGACTCCATGAACGCCCAGGCCATCCGAACTCGTGCAGGAGCCTCGCGAATCGAGCTTCCGGATGGCCTTGATGCAAGGGTTTGCGCAGTTCTGGCAGATCTGCGCGACGGCACCGATCGGTAATGATCTCCGCATGGCTTACCGCTACCTGCCGATCGACCGCCAGCTCATCAACAAGGAGCGCCTCGGCACCGTGATCGCGCTCGACGGGCAGAAAGCCGATGCAGCCTGAGGAATACCGGCACGATTTTGGGGCAGGGCTGCTCAACGAGCGCGAAGTGAACGACATTGCGGAGGCGGCCCTCAGGAAGCGGGGACCAGAGGATCTCGGCGAACTCGCCCAGTCGCTCATGCGCCACGCCGAATGGCCACGCGCCGGCTTTCTGAATCCAATGGAAGAGGCGCGTATCTGGGCGGAAATGGACTGTCGCGATACGCTCAAGGCGTATGTGCTCGCCCGCTTCAGGGCGCTTCCGAGAAAGGATTAGGTCGCCTTCCTATACTACCTCCCGAGCGCTTTCGGAATGACGGGAACCGGCCGGCAATCCCGGACGGCCTCGCGGCGCTCGCCACAAGGCCAGCCTGGCTGTCGAGCAGCTCCTCGACGGCGAGGCCGATGCGCTGAGCCGAAAGTTAGTCGAGATGGCGCTAGAGGGCGACATCGCCGCTCTGCGTCTCTGCCTGGAGCGGATCTACCCGCCGCGGAAGGACGCGCATGTCGTCGTCGACCTGCCCCGGATGGCCTCGGCCCGTGATGCAGCCGACGCCATGGTGGCCGTCACTGCGGCGATTGCCCGTGTTGAGCTGACGCTGCAGGAGGGCGTCGGTTTCACTACCCTGACCGGGAGCCACCAGCAGACGCTGGAAGTGGTGGAGGTGGAGCGCTGGAGAAGATGATGCAGAGCCTGCCGCCAGCGTTTCAGCGGTAGCGATCGCCACCGCAATTCCACGCTGGAAGGAAACCCGATGACATTCCAAGTCAACGGCTTCGAGGCCACCCAGATCGGGATCTACGCTGATGGCACGCCATAGCCGCCGCGTTGCGAGCCTTGTCGCGAAGCTCGGCAATCCAGATGACATGGAGCGGGCGCGGCTGGAACGGATGGCCGACGAGCACATCGAGCGGGAGCCGGTCGAGGATGCGGTCAAATGCGGGTTCGATCCCGACGTCGCGGCCGCCGATCCCTCTGCTGCTCTGTCGTCGCTGGAGACGCATTGCGATTGCGTACTTCGAGGCGCTGCCCCCGGAGGCAACAGGCCGGGATGACCGCGGATGGCCATGATCCGCGCAAGCGCGTCTATCCGGAGCCAGCGTAGCGGAATGGCCACTTCGACACATCGATCAGTACCACGGAGAACCGCATGAACGACCTGTCCCGCCCCGAGCACCTGCCGTCGATGCCAGGGAAACCGGCGTCGAGTTCACGAAGAGCCACCTGCGCTTCGGCCGCGCCGACGGCGAAACGATCATGCCGGCCGAAGAAATCGGCGCGGACCTCATCGTGATCGGAAACCGCTCGGGCGACGCGATGAGCCGCATCCTGCTGGGCAACGACGCCGAAAGCATCGTCCGCCACGCTCCATGCGCCGTCCTCGTCGCA
>NZ_JBARZC010000064.1:0-1829 GCF_049649345.1 Henriciella sp.
CTCCCGACTTGGGGCCCTGCAGTTGCAGCGGAGAGACGTCTGGCTCGCCGATGGTGACGTCCAGTCCGGAGTGCACCGCCACGCCCTGCGCCCAAAGCAGGATGTCGCTGTCGGCGAGCGAGATCCAGAAGTGGTTCTCGGCCAGGCGCAGCAGGATCGGATCGTTCAGGATGCCGCCGGCGGCATTGGTGATGAGCACGTATTTGCACTGTCCCACGGCCATCTTCGACAGATCGCGGGGCGTCAGCATCTGGACGAAGCGCGCGGCATCGGGGCCGGTGATCTCGACCTGGCGCTCGACGGCGACGTCACAGAGGATCGCATTGTTGACGAGGTTCCAGAAATTCTGTTCCGGATCGCCGAAATCGCGCGGGATATACATGTGGTTGTAGACGGAAAATCCCGTGGCTCTCCAACGCACGGTGGCGTCGAAATAGGGTGATTTCCGGATCTGTGTGCCAAAGCCGAAGTCGTCTGCGTGCATCATATTCCCCCTCATGCGTCACCGGTTGGATGGTCCGGGACCGATTAAACCTGAGGCGAACTTAGGGTCTTAAAGGGCGCATGTTCGGTCTGAAAAATCGGCGGTTTCAGACTGTACAGGCTGATTTTCGGGCAGAGATTGTCTCGTTTGGTCTGAGCGGGTCAGCTGACGTCTTTTGCCGCCAGTTTGGCAAGGTTTGGCCGACCTGCCTTGACGATACGAGTCGCGATGTAAGTCATGTATCGGTCTACGCCCAGATCTGCATCCAGCATCGCCTGCATCAGTGCCTGAAACGACGTGAGACTGGAACTGACGGCCTTCAGGACGTAATCCATGCCGCCGCCCGTAGCGATGCATTCCGTGATCTCGTCCCGGCCTATGACAAAGGCTTCGAACCTGTCAAAGTCGGCCTTGCGGTGATGGGTCAGCGATACGGTGACCGTGACTTGCGTGATAGCGCATATTCGGTCGATAGCGATATCACCGTGATAACCCCGGATCAGACCCGCCACCTTGAGCCGATCCAGCCGAGCCCAACACGGCGTCGCCGATATGTTGGCAATCTCGGCAAGCTTCGTCTTACTCAGCTGGCCATATTGCTGCACCGCGCAAAGGATGCGAATGTCGGTCGCGTCGAGGCCAATCCTTTTCATTCTCCAACAATCCGCACTGTATCAAGGTTCTGGCGGTGACACACCGCTGGTTCCGATTATGCTAACACGCAAGACCCAGCTTGGTAGACGGTTTTACGACCGGTTCTACTTTGCCAGCGGCAAGGGACGGATGCGGCGGATGCGCCCGCAAATTGGAACGCGTGGCGTCAGGCGTTTCGCTCTCGATATGAATTTCATTTCAGGACTGGGACCACTCGGCGACGGTTAGAACTCATGTGCCGGCTTTGTCCGCATAGTGGCCATCTGGGTGGTGGAGATGCTGCGCGCTTTGCGAACGTCTGGTTCGGTGAAGCCGCGATGCGGCGACGGGCCGACCGGCGAATGTCCGGATAGGGCCGCGAGGAGACTGGCAGATTTCTTCGTCCAATTGACCAAAACTCCGGACAAGATCAGATCCATCGTCCTATCGACGGACTCACCACGTCCGAGCATAGCTCCCTGAAAGTCAAGACGGTCTCGTATTCTCCGTATTCCGTTTCCTTTGCCTTCTTCAGGCTTTCCGGGATTACCAGATGCACTCCGATTGAAGCCATCTCCTCGATTGCGTTGCCGGCGATGTTCCCATCGACTGTTGTCAGGAATAGGCGCCGGTCGCCCTTCTCCCGCTCTACCTGTCAATCGGCGTCCAATTCTGACCCTCTATCGGCGTTGAAGAATGACCCCCCTTTCTT
>NZ_JBARZC010000065.1:0-3101 GCF_049649345.1 Henriciella sp.
ATGAAGTGCATTCCTACATCCTGCTCGACCGCACCGGTTCCATGTCCTCGATCTGGGACGAGGCGCTGACTTCTGTAAACGCTTACGCCGCCGAGGTTGGCAAGGCAGAGGAAGGCGAGACCGACGACCTTGAAACCTCCGTCACCCTGGCCGTCTTCGACTATCAGGAAAGCCTGCAATTCGATGTGCTGCGCAAGGATGTGCAGCCAGAGGGCTGGCAGACGGTGACCAATGACGAGGTCAGCCCGCGCGGCATGACGCCTCTGTTCGATGCGATCGGCCGGATCGTCGCGACCGCTGAGGCCGATAATCCCGAACGCGCCGTCATCGTCATCATGACGGACGGGCTGGAAAACTCCTCGCGCGAGATCACCAAGGAAGGCGCGAAAGCCGCGCTCGACCGGATCGAGGCGAAGGGCTGGGAAGTCGTCTTCCTTGGCGCTGAATTTGCCAAGTTCGACGATGCCGAAGGGGTCGGCGTCTCGGCCAGCAAGACGATGGCCATCGGCCAGGGCACGATGCAGGAATCCATGTCGCGCCTGGCCAAGAAGTCACGCTCCTATGGCAAGGGCGAGGAGGCCGAGATCGAGTTCGACGCCGAAGACCGCGCCGTCGCCAATGAAGAAGACGTGAAACAGCGCAAGGGCAACTGAGACGGCTCCTCTTCGGACGCCCTTGTGCCCACGGCCCCCGCTCGCCCTGAACGAGCGGGGGTTTTGCTATTGGCTTTGGGTGGGCGGGACCCGGTGAGAAATCGAGCCTTTGCGGCAGAGGTAGGTGCTGCTTTAAAGAGGCGAAGGATGACTTCAGAGCATTGGGGGAGACATGAGAAGAGCTTTTGGAGCCACCTTTCTTGCGGGCATGTTTTTGGGGCTCGCCGCCTGTGTGTCGGGGCCATCGCAGCAGCAGGTCGAGCTGCAGGCGATGGCGGATGGCTTTCTGACCGAAAACCCTGATGTTCCGGCGGTCGCTCTGGCGGTGATCGATGCGGAGGGGCAGCTTGCGGGCGCTGCGGCGGGTGAAGCTGGCCCGGATGGCGAGAGCATGACGCCCGCGATGCCGGTGCGGATTGCCAGTAATACGAAGACCTATGTCGCGGCGGCGGTGCTGCGTCTCTGGGAGGACGGCGAGGTTGATCTCGACGCGCCGATTGGCGGCCTGATCGATCCGGAGCTTGCAGCCATGCTGGACGGCGATGGATATGACCTTCAAGCCATCACAGTCAGGCACCTTTTGATGCATGTCTCCGGCATGCCGGACCATGCTGACGACGCGTACGTTGCGATTGTTCTTGATGATACGAGCCGGCAGTGGAGCCGGGCAGATCAGGTTGCGCTGCTGGTTGAAAATCATGATCCGCTGGGGCCGACCATGAGCGAGTTCCGCTATTCCGATACCGGCTATGTGCTGCTCGGCGACATTATCGAACGCACAACAGGCAAACCGCTCGCCACCAGCGTCCGCACGCTGCTTGGTTTCGAGCGTCTAGGCCTTGAGACGACCTGGTGGGAGCAGGCTGAAGCTCAACCGGCCGGCACGGCGCCGCGCGCGAGGCAGAGCCTGGAAGGAACCGATACGACGGATTGGAACCCGTCCATGGATATGTATGGCGGTGGCGGTCTGGTCGGCAGCGTGGAAGATCTCGCCGTGTTCTGGGCGGCCTTGATGCGCGGCGAGATATTTGCCCGTCCTGAAACGCTCGAGGAGATGGTGAGCGCGCCGGGACATCCTTTTCCGGAGGACTACCGGCTGGGTGTGTTCCCGCGCGGTGAGGGCGACAGCGAGATCTACTTCCATGGCGGCTTCTGGGGAACGATTGCGGGTTACTCACCGGCGCAGGATGTGGCGGTTGCCGGGGTGGTGACCGATCAGGCCGGCGTTCGCAACCTCGCCGCGATTGTCATGGAGATGTTGACGCCGACTGAGGCAGAGTAGGCCCGGCGCCCCCTTTATGCGAGGGTCGAGCTGAAGACGATGGCCCAGGCGGCTGACAGGATGAAAAGCGCTATGCCGGCCGCCCATTGTGCCCACGGCCCCCGCTCGCCCTGAACGAGCGGGGGGTTTGCTATTGGCGCGCGGGAAAAATGCGGGCCGAAAGCTTGGCCGCCATGGGGCCGATGGCGAGCAGGATGAGCGGAACGAGGATCAGTGTGAGCAGCAAGGTCTGAACCGCGAGCGGCAGGCCGGGGACCAGCGCCTGCAGCAGAATGAGCGAGCCGGTGACCCCTAGATATACCGTCAGCCAGACGATGAAGAGATGAAGGAGGCGTGCTTTCATGCAATGCCCTCCTTTTCGGCTGTCGATGTGAGCAGACTGAAATAGTCCGGCAAGAGCGACGCCAGCTTTTCCTCGCCCAACGGGCTGATCGAATAGTGACGCACCCGGCCATCGTCAGGATCGGCTTCTTCAACCAGTACGCCGCTCTCGACAAGACTGCGCATGGTTCTCGACAGGACCGGTTTGGAGACATCCGTCTTCGCCGCGATTTCCGAGAAGGTGAAGCGATCGCGCGCCGTGTCGCGATCGATCACCATCAGGATCAGGAACCGCAGCTGGGAGAAGTCATGCCGGGCAAAAAAGGCGTCGAGCAACCGGATGAGCCGGCTCGCCGCCCGCAAAGTATGGAGCGTGCGCTCGATCTGCTTTGCCTTGCCCGCGGCGTGCTGATTGGCGTAGCGATCGATCATGTCGAGCGAAGGTAGATCCTGCAGGAAAAACATCTTGGGTCAGGCTCGCTTCTGCATCTTTGAAATAGCCGGTTCACGCAGCAGCCAGGCCTCATATTTGCTGAAGACCTCCGCCGTGTAACGCTTCTCATAGTGCGCATCGAGATCGGATTGATCGCGCCATTCTTCAAACAGGTAGAGACGGTGCTCGGCCTCGTTTTCATAGAGCTCAAACCGTTTGCAGCCCGGTTCCTCGCGGGTTGGCTTGATGATGGACATGACCGCGTCGCGGGCCTTGGCAAAGTGTTCAGGCTTCGGGCTGATCTCGGCAAAGAGGTAAAAAGAGGACATCGGAGCGCTCCGGTTTGTTATCATGATAACTATATGAGCAGCGATGGCAATGCGCAAGTGCTTTGGGCGTCGCTACATGGACG
>NZ_JBARZC010000066.1:0-2404 GCF_049649345.1 Henriciella sp.
GGCCGGCCCACCGCTCATCTCCGCCTGCCGTGCAATCAGCCCGGTTTCCGCGTGCACGACGGGCGCATAGGCCGCTCGCTTGCTCTCAGGGCCTGTCTGTCCGAAGCCCGAAATCGACAGCATGACCAGTTTCGGGTTGACCGCGTGGATGCTTTCCCAGTCCAGCCCGAACCTTTTCATGACGCCCGGCCTGAAATTTTCGACGAGCACATCCGCCTTGCGGCAGAGGTCGAGCACGAGCTCACGGGCGCCCTCGGTCTTCAGATCGATGCAGATATTCCGCTTGCCGACATTCTGCTGGAGATAGAAGCCCGCCACGCCATTATCGGACTTGCCGAAATGACGCGTAACGTCGCCTTCCGGTGGCTCGATCTTGAGGACATCTGCACCGAGGTCAGACAGCATTCGCGTCGCGAAAGGGCCTGCCAGAACGCGCGACAGGTCGAGCACTTTCAAGCCCTCAAGCGGATAGCCTTTGATGTCCATGGAGTGCTCCCTGATGTGTTCTTTTCAGGAAGACTAGCGCCAAGGCGGTGCCGGGCACAGCTTGACCTCGCGTCGGCCAGGCTGGCTTCACGCAGTGTTTGCACCAGTGGCCTTTGCTCAGACTGTAGCTGTCTCAGGCTGTTCCGGATTGGCGGACTTCGGTCCCGGCATCTGCAAGCCAGCGGCGGATGCGGATCATCAGCTCGTCAGGGTTGAATGGCTTTGAGATATAATCTGTTGCGCCGAGCTTCAGCGCCGTGACGGCATCTTCCTCGCGGCGGCGCGCTGTCAGCATAATTACGGGCAGATCAGCCGTCTCCGGATTGGCGCGCATGCGCTGCAAGGCTTCTGTGCCATCCATGACCGGCATCATGCCATCGAGAATGACCAGGTTTATCTCTTCGTGTTCGAGCGTTTCCAGCGCCTGCTTGCCGTCTTCGGCCTGGATGATGTCGCAGTCGAGCGCCTTGAGCTTGTGCGACAGAAGCGCACGAAGCATACGGTCATCATCTGCGACGAGAATTTTCTTTTTCGGCATCGGTCAGCTCCTGATTAGCGCTCGCCTGTTCTAGCGCGGTTTGGCGAATATAGAGTGCAGATGAAGCAGGAAATTTTCCGGCTGCCCTAAGACACCGTTTACCCTGCCCAGCTTGCGCAGCAGTGCGTCAGGCAGCCTCTTCGCTGAGAGTTGCAAGAGCATCTATTCGTGCTGCGAGATCGGTTTCGACGCCCTTGCTTTCAGCTGACGACAGTGCGGTCTGCTCGAGCTCGAACGCGGCATCCGAGACCTCTTCAAAACCGAAGCTTCCTGCCGTTCCAGCGATGGCGTGCGCAAGCCTGGCAACTTTTTGCGCAACGTCGCCTTGATCGCCTGACGCCAGAATTCCGGAAAACTCATCGCGCAAGGATTTCAGATAATCGCGATACTCGTCTCGCAGCTCTTCGAACGCGTCCGGTTCTGCAGACGCCTTGTCGGCCTCCTGATCAATCGAGGTGACGTGACGTGCAACCACGCCTTCCAGCCGGTCAAGATCGATCGGCTTGGCAAAATGGTCGTCCATTCCGGCCGCCTTGTATTCAGCTATCTGCGAAGGCAGCGCGTTTGCCGTCAGCGCGATGACAGGAACATTACAGCGCGGTTCGCCAAGCGCCCGTATGGCCCTTGTTGCCGTTACCCCGTCCATGTCAGGCATCTGGATGTCCATCAGGACAAGGTCGATCCGTTCGGCTTTGCGGATGTAATCGACCGCTTTTCTGGCTGATTCAAACGTGACGAGGTGGTGGCCTGTATGCTTCAGGCCGAGTTCTATCAGGCTTAGATTGGCTTCGACATCATCCACAACGATGATTGTCGCTGAAGTGCCATCCCCCGTCACGACGGGTTTGGCTGAGACATCGAGAACGCCGGCCTCGGCCCGTTTCAGCGGCAGGGTGAATGTGACGCGTGTGCCTTTGCCTTTCTGGCTTTCCATTGAGAGGTCCCCGCCCATCAGGGCTGCGAGGGACCGGCTGATACTGAGCCCAAGCCCTGTGCCGCCATACTTCCTCGTAATCGTGGAGTCCGCCTGGCGGAAGCCCTCGAAGACGCGCTGAATGTTGCCCTTGGATACGCCTATTCCAGTGTCCGCGACGACAATCTGAACCGTCTCACCCGTGATGTCTGCAGAAACATCGATCTGGCCGCTCTGCGTAAATTTCGCTGCATTGCCGATGATATTGGTCAATACTTGGCGCACGCGCGTTTCGTCGGCCTTGATCGCCATGTCGGTCGACGTGTCGGTGTGTATGATGATCGGTACAGACTTGTTCTTGCGCGCGGCATCGACGAGACCGGCGACCTCATCCAGCACGCTGCGAATGCAGAAAGCGTTTTCCTGTATCTCCAGGTGGCCGGCTTCGATCTTGGAGAAGTCAAGAA